>NZ_JBHIMP010000011.1:0-47299 GCF_042194175.1 Bartonella sp. MR168JLCBS
CTAGAGATGTTTCTCCTAGAAAATTCGTATCGAATGGTGTGTCTTCAGGAATGCGAGTTTCCATGTTTTATCTCCTTCAATATGCTGGAGATACAATGTCTTTTTGCCAATTATGTTCCAAAAGTGAATAGATATGCGCTAAAAAGGGATAGGAGAGATCTAAAGTTAAGATCGAGATCATCATGGTGGGGCATTTTCTTTTGAAACTTTTGTTTAAAGCGTGTTCATAGAGAGTTTTTGTTGATCATAAAAAAGGGTGTGAAAACGAAAAGGCACGCCTATTGGGCTTTATGAGGTCATTGAACAAAATAATATGAACGCTTTTTTTGTTTATATTCTTTCATAAATTTGAATTTTTGTCTCATGACAACGTCTTGATCGATAAACATGTGATAAGCGTTACGAATGGGAATATATTTATGTTTCATAAATAAAAGCACACTTTGTATAGAGAGCTCTTTCTTTGTGTTTTCAGTATTGTATTCTTTTGACAAATGCTTTTCTTTTTGATTGTATCAAAAAGTTTAAAGACAGACCGTGTTAGGATATAAAATGTTTTGTTCAGCTTTTTTTAAAAATAGTGAAAAATATGGACCGCTTTGCGTTGGTTTTGATCCGAGTCATAAAGTTTTGCAATCATGGAATTTAAGCTGTGATTATAAAGGTCTAAAAGATTTTTGTGATATCCTCTTAACAGCGGTTGTGGGTAAAGTGGGGATGATAAAGCCTCAAGCCGCATTTTTTGAGTTATATGGGGTGGAAGGGCTTCAAATTCTCAAAGAACTTATTGAAAATGCACACGAACAAGGTTTGTTGGTTCTCGTTGATACGAAAAGAGGGGATATTGGCTCTACTGCTGAGGCTTACGGTAAAGCTTGGCTTGGTTCAAGCAGTGCGTTTAAAGCAGATGCCATAACAGTCAATCCTTTTTTAGGATTTGATGCTCTCATTCCTTTAATAAAGATTGCAGAAGAAACAAAAACGGCTGTTTTTATGGTTGTTCAATCTTCGAATCCAGAGGGAAGGCACATTCGCAATGCGCGCATTGGTGATCAAACGGTTTCTGTTCATTTGGCGCAGCGTATTTTTGAATATAATAGCCAATCTTCAAGTCAATATCATCATGTTGGTCCTATTGGGGCAGTGATTGGAGCAACATTGGGCAATGAAGCAAAAGATACAATCGAACAGTTAGAAAATAACTTATTTCTCGTTCCTGGCATTGGGGCTCAAGGGGGAACAATAACACAATTAACTCAGCAGTTTCCTCAAAGGCTATGGCAGAATCTTATTCCTTCCATTTCAAGATCGATTACAGAGGTTGGTCGAAATAGTGTTGATTTAAAAAATGTTATTCATGATTTTGCCGAGCAATCTAAAAACACGCTTCTATCTTAAAGTTTTTTGCTAAGTTATCAAAGAAAAAAAGCTCTTATAAAAGAAGGTGGTTTATCAAATTTTAAGTCAGATACGAATTTCAAGAAGTGTTTTTCTTTATCTAAAGTTAAGAGTTGTTTTTGATCTTTTCAAAAAGTGTTCATATATTTCTTATTTTCTGTTGGGATTGGGAGGACCAAATACGGAAAGCAAAGGTTTGAAAAAAATGCAGAAATCTTGGGAATATATGAAAAATTGCTTCAAGAAAGACGAGATAAAGGAAAAAAATGAAAGAAATACCTGAACAGAGAGATGAGGCATAAGAGGGTTTGGAGAGTGTATTCGTTTTGGGGACGTTTTAGTTTAAGGGTGATGACTCATCTTACAGGATAAACTCTTTTAGAATATCGCTTTATAAGGATATTGCTTTTGTAAAATAAAGGACTCTAACATGTTATTAAAAGTTTTTAGATTGATAAAGTCATTGCAGCGTTGGTTTCTATGGGATAATGGTTATCCGTGAACACATATTGTTGCTAGAGAATAACATGTCATTGAAACAAGAAAAAACTAAAGCCCGTTTACCCCGTGGTTTTGTGGATCGTACAAGTGCACAGTTGTATGCAACTGAAACAATGATTGCGCAAATTCGTGAAGTTTATGAACTTTACGGTTTTGAAGCACTGGAAACACCAATTTTTGAATATACAGATGTGCTGGGTAAGTTTTTGCCTGATGAAGATCGTCCAAATGCGGGCGTTTTTTCGCTACAAGATGATGATGAGCAATGGATGTCTTTGCGCTATGATCTTACTGCGCCTCTTGCCCGTTATTTTGCAGAGAATTTTGAAGTTTTGCCAAAGCCTTATCGCAGTTATCGTCTTGGTTTTGTGTTTCGCAATGAAAAACCTGGACCAGGGCGCTTTCGGCAATTTATGCAGTTTGATGCGGATATTGTTGGAACACCAACGGTAGCAGCGGATGCCGAAATTTGTATGATGGCAGCAGACAGTTTGGAAAAGTTAGGGTTTCAGCAGCATGATTATGCCATTCGCTTGAATAACCGAAAAATTCTGGAAAGTGTTTTAGAATTGATTGGTTTAGGGGAAAGGGAGCAGATTGAAAGGCGCTTAACTGTGCTTCGAGCAATGGATAAACTGGATAAATTTGGTCCTGAAGGCGTGCGTTTTCTTCTAGGCAAGGGGCGTTTGGATGAAAGTGGTGATTTTACAAAAGGGGCCGAGCTTAAGGATAAAGAGATTGAGTGTATTCTTTCCTTACTGACTGTAAACGCAAAAACAGCAGAAGAAATCCTTGATGCTCTCAGACAAGTCGTTGGTCAGAGTGCTCAGGGGCTTGAAGGGGTTCGCGAGCTTGAGGAAATGCAAGCAATCTTTGTCGCTAATGGTTATCACAATCGCATTAAAATTGATCCTTCGGTGGTTCGTGGATTGGAATATTATACTGGACCTGTTTTTGAGGCGGCATTGCTTTTTGATGTTCTCAATGATGATGGGCAAAAAGTTGTTTTTGGCTCTGTTGGTGGTGGTGGGCGCTATGATGGATTGGTGGCACGCTTTCGTGGTGAAAATATTCCAGCAACAGGTTTTTCAATCGGGGTTTCACGCTTGATTGCTGCTTTGCAAAATCTTGGAAAGTTGCCTATGAAGGAGACAACAGGGCCGGTTGTGGTGTTGATGATGGATAAAGAACCAGAAGCTGTTGCACGCTATCAAAAAATGGTGATGCAGTTGCGTGGTGCGGGAATTTGTGCTGAGCTCTATTTGGGGGCATCGGGGATAAAAGCGCAGATGAAATATGCAGATCGACGTCAAGCGCCTTGTGTGGTGATCCAAGGCTCACAAGAACGTGAGAGCGGAAAAATACAGATTAAAGATTTGATTGAAGGGGCGCGTTTGTCCCACGAAATTAAGGACAATCAAACATGGCGTGAAAGCCGTCCTGCGCAAGTGATGATTGATGAAGAGCAATTGGTTCAAACAGTACAAGATATTTTGGCAGCCCAAAAACGGTAATGATAAAAGTTTTGTGAAAGCGATTGTTGGGAAAAGCTCGAACATTTCCTCTTCAATTTTCAGAATTTGTATTTTACTTGTTTAGATATTCTTAAAATCGCGTTATTTTTTTAAGTTCCTGCGGCATAAAAGCAATTTTTTAAAGATAAAAATGCTTTGTCTTCATTATGAAATGAATGCTTTTGAGCGCGCGAGGTAAGTACCTTGCGTGAAGCAAGATACTGGACACTGAAGCATTTGAGGTTCTTGACGCAATCCTGTTTAGAAAAATTGATGATCAATAACAGAAACCCAATAGTTTATAGAAATATTGATCATTCATATGGATTTAATTTTTGAATTCTCATTTGCTGATATCATATTTCTACTGTTTTATTGTCGGCAGTCTACAATCTCACATCCATGAGAGATGAAAGAAATCTCAAGAGTTTTATTTTAGAAGATTTTTTTAGTTTCAAAAGCAACGAATAACTTAAATCAGACAATTTTTAAAGGGAAAATATGGGAGGAATTATAAGAGATTATAATGACAACCATTTGAAATTATTCATTTATTATAACAAATCAATTTTTTACGGAGAAATGAAAATGGCCCAATATGATTTTACAGTATTATATGAAAGAAATCCCTTTATTTTGAAAAAACCTGAAGATATTGGAAAATCATTTAAACTTCCTCCTTCAAATTTCGGATTTGAAGATCTTCCGCAAATTACGTTTTCAGGAGCGTCCGATAGTCGGCGTATGATTTTTGGGCTATCATTTAGTGGTATGAAAGCATTTTTTGTGATGTTGTGGCAAGTAGGGAAAATGTCAGATGAAGATGATGTGGATTTATGGTTTGATCAGGTAAGATTAGATGAGGATACTCTCAATGAATTTTTGATTTGTGATCTTTCAATTCAAGAACCAGAATATCTTAATTTTGAAAGTTTTAAAGAAGGTATCAAAGAATTAGAAAAGAATAAAATTGTAGCGAAGGGGACAAAAAAATATTGTTATTTCATTAATCCAGATATTTTTGGGCTTCCTGAATGTGATGAAGATTTTGAGTTCGATGAAGAGGAAGAGATAGAAGAGGAAGAAATGAAAACACACTTTATGGTAGAATATCCAAATAAACGCCTTCTTTAACTGTTTCTCTCTTAGAGAAAAATAAAAGCTTAGAATAAATGGCTATGAGAACAGCAATGAGTCTGTTTATGGTATGTGAATTGGAATGTTTACGGGATCTGTTTTTATTTAATATTCTTCATGAACAGTTATTTATGCAGAGCCGTTTTTATGCAATATTTTCTTTCTTGATATTTTTATGAACCTTGCAGTAATGGTGTTCATAGCTCTTGTATTTTAGAGCGTTTATGAGACGTACTTTTACTCTTTTTAATCGTTTATTCATATGCCAATCTCACTTGCTAATGAGCAAGAAAATAGTTTTAAGGGATTCAATATAAGAAGGGATAAAATAAAACAATCTTATGATATTCAGTGCCTCTCATTCGACATGAAAAATTATAAATCAAATTATTGTTTGACACAAAGTTTTTCTCAATAGGAGAAATTTAGCATTGATCGTGCATATTTCATCGATACGTTAGTCCTTGATGTTTCTGAGAGAGTTTTGTATGAATTTGCGCATTTCGCAATTGCATCCCCATTTTTTGATAGCGTGCAACAGTTTTTAGCTTTTTATTCTTTGAGCACTATAATTGGTTTAGATTTTTTACTGGAAATTTTTCAAGTTTTTTCAAAGCAGTTAAAACGTGAAATACCTATTAAAAAATTATTGCTGGAATATTTTCTCACCAAAAACGCACAACCAACTTACAGTGTTTGTCTTGACAAATAGATGTTTCAAAAAATACAAACGACACAAATTTTCTTTATTAGGGAAATTTGTGTCGTTAAATTTTGTTTAAATAGACGATTTGGGGGCGGAATTAGTTTTTCAAAGCTTTTAGAACATTTTGTGGTGAAGAAACTTCATAAGGATCTGTTGCACAATTATCTGAAAAACCTGCTTCTTCAAACCATTTCTCAACCACACCATCATTAATAACGGCAGCATAGCGCCATGATCGCATGCCAAAACCAACATTGTCTTTTGCAACCAGCATACCCATTTTGCGTGTGAATTCACCAGAGCCATCAGGAATTAATTTCACGTTTTTGATATTTTGTGTTTTTCCCCAAGCATTCATGACAAAAGCATCATTGACGGAAAGACAATAAATTTCATCAATACCCGCTTGTTTAAATTCATCATAGAGTTTTTCAAAGTCAGGCAGCTGAAAAGTTGAGCAAGTAGGGGTAAAAGCTCCAGGAAGAGAAAAAAGAATAACACGCTTTCCTTTAAAGTAAGCATCACTGTTAACTTCTTGCCACCGATAAGAATTATTTTCACCCACTTCATCTCGGACACGTGTATGGAATGTTACATTGGGAACAGTTTTTTTCATCATAAGGATGCTCCTATATTTTTTACAAAAATTTCGTTTTAAAACAGCTTTTGTCTTTAAAAGCATATCGGAAAGAACGGTTTAAATAAAAGGGATTCTTCAAGAATTTTTACTTCTAACGAGTGTGCAAATATTTCACACTTCCGTCAAGTAGAATTAATGGTCGACTTTGGATACTCTTCACCTTAAAATTAAAGGAAAGAATATGAAAGTATTTACATGACCATAAAGATAGTTTTAACCACGGCTTTTGAGGGGCAAAAACCGGGAACGTCTGGTTTGCGCAAAAAAGTGTCTGTTTTTCAACAACCTCATTATGTAGAAAACTTTATACAGTCTCTTTTTGATAACATTGGGCCTCTTGAAGGAAAAATGTTGATTCTTGGAGGCGATGGGCGCACTTTTAATCGTACTCTCCTTCAGATTGTGTTGAAGATGGCAGCGGCGCATGGTGTTTCTTGTGTTAAAATGGGAAGGGGCGGTATTCTTTCTACACCTGCTGTTTCGCATCTTATTCGTAAAACTCATGCCCATGGTGGACTTATTCTTTCTGCAAGCCATAATCCTGGTGGTCCAGAGGGAGATTGTGGTATCAAATACAATGTTTCCAATGGTGGACCCGCTCCGAATTCTTTATGTGATGCTATTTTTGCAACATCGCAACGTCTTTCCTTTTATAAAATTCTTGAAGCACCAGATATTGATTTAGATAGGCAAGGTACGATCTTTATGGGAGCCATGCGGATTGATATTATTGATCCTGTCGCTGATTATGTTGCTTTGATGCAGGAGCTTTTTGATTTTGACTGTATTGCCAAGGCCGTTGCTCGAGGTCTTACTTTACGGTTTGATGCTATGCATGCGGTAACAGGGCCTTATGCTCATGAAATTTTTGAAAAATGCTTAGGATTTTCTGAAGGAACGGTGGTTAATGGTATTCCTTTGCCAGATTTTGGAGGCGGTCATCCGGATCCCAATTTGGTTTATGCCAAGGCTCTTTATGATTTATTGATGTCAGAGCAAGGACCAGATCTTGGTGCAGCCTCTGATGGTGATGGAGATCGTAACCTCATTATTGGTCGTCAACAATTTGTCTCACCTTCAGATTCTTTGGCTATTATGGCTGAACATGCACACCTCATTAAAGGATATCGAAAAGGTGTTGTGGGGATAGCGCGTTCTATGCCGACGGGGCGTGCTGCTGATCTGGTTGCGGAAAAACACGGATTAAACTTTTTTGAAACGCCAACGGGATGGAAGTTTTTTGGAAACCTTTTGGATGCGGGGAAAGTAACCTTTTGTGGTGAAGAAAGCTTTGGAACTGGCTCTCATCACATCCGCGAAAAAGATGGTTTATGGGCTGTCTTATTTTGGTTAAATCTTTTAGCGGTAACAGAAAAAACTGTTGCACAAATTGTTCAACAGCATTGGTACACCTATGGGCGTTTTTACACGTTACGGCATGATTATGAAGAAGTCGAAGCAGATAAAGCTTTGGAACTTATAGAACATTTGCGTACGCACTTACCACATGCAGGAACTGAAATTGCAGGATTTTTCGTCAAAAAAGCAGATGATTTTACATATCATGATCCTGTTGATCAGAGTGTTAGCACGCGGCAAGGTATACGTATTTTTTTCGAAAATGGAGCACGGTTGGTGGTCCGGTTGTCGGGAACAGGGACGCTAGGTGCTACTTTACGACTTTATTTTGAACAGTATGAAAGTGATCCGCGCAAACACAATTTTAATCCGCAAGAAGTTCTCCAACCTTTGCAACAGGTGGCGCTAAAACTGTTAAATATACAACAAGCATTGGGGCGAGATCGCCCTGATATTATCACCTAAGTTCATTGGAATATTTTTTTGTAAAGGTATGATGATTGATCACATGAGGTATGATTTTAGGGGTGTGATTTTATTTGCCATAAGGCAGATCCTCCATTTTCAAGCGCGCTTTGTTTTTTCCTCCTTTACATATCAATCGGATTTCTAAAACTGCGGGCTTCTTAAAACCGAATCCTGTAGGTAATTATAATCCGGCATAATCGGGGAGTTTATGTCCGATGGTTTTTGATGGTTTGATAGCAATGTTTGTTTAATAGGGGAGATGTTCCTTATGCAAAAAAAATATTATCATTGTTGCACATTTCATATGCTTGTTTTAAAGAAGCGTCTCTCTCAAAACACTAAAAACGCATCTTATGCGTGCTGCTTTTGAAAGGGATGAGCGACCATCTATCGAGCAGCACAATTTTACGCTTATGAGAGAGTAAGACCGTACCATCATTCACTTTGCTCGCTTTCAATGTTGGTTCTTATATTTGAAAATATTTAGTATTTTGAATAATCGTTTTACACGCCTCTTCCTACTTGTAGCATGCAAGCAAAAGGCTTTGGTTGATTCAATGTAAAAGGGGGTGAGAGAATCTCAGCTTATTTATCGGCTCTCATTCAATATACAAAACCATTAACTATGATTATAAATCAGTCTGTTCTCTAACATTGTGACTGTTATCTTTACTTAAATAAAAGGTCAAGTTGAGGGCATCATTTTCTTGTTTTTCAGTTTTTAGCTTTTTGAGAGCGTTTTATTTAGAGAGGTTCCTTTTCTAATTGTTTTTTATCCATTCGTTAATTGCATTGCTGATGTATAAGAAAATGATTTTGATTAATTTATTAGAGAGAATGAAGTGAGTAAATTTTATGATATGCGGGGGGCTCATTTAAGTTATATAATGATCAATCATTTTTATAAACTCATATGGTATGTGACGATAGCATTCATGAACACAGTTGGCAGATGAGGGTTGAAACAAAGGAAAATGTTTTTCTAAAATAATGGACAATAAGCACTTCTTGCTTTATGACCAGTCATAGTGAATGATTTTTTTTAAAAGGGGAATTTATGACCCAATATCCTAAATGTCCTCGTTGTGATTGTCTTTATACTTATGAAGATGGTGAAAATTTTGTGTGTCCTGAATGCGCACATGAATGGCCACAAAAAAACGATGATACTGTTCTTTCCGATACTGTTTATGATGCCAATGGTCAGATTTTAACAAACGGAGATACCGTTATGGTGATAAAAGATCTGAAAGTAAAAGGCGCTTCATCTGTTTTAAAAGGTGGTACTAAGGTAAAGAATATTCGCTTGGTGGATGGGGATCATAACATTGATTGCAAAATTCCAGGGATTGGTCAGATGAGTTTAAAGTCGGAGTTTGTGAAAAAAGTTTAGGCATTTATCCCCTTGCAATTGTTTTTACATTTCGTTGGTTTTTTATTTTTACATTCTTCTCGAATGGGATTCTTTTCTTGTTTCACAGATTACACCAATCAGATAGAGGCAATATATTTTCCTTTATTGCAAAGCCATGTATCGCAGAGGAATAGTGGCTCTGTCTTTTCTTTTAATATGCGGTTATGGATGAAGTTGGATGTTGACTTACATGCAACAGTAAAAGTATGTGCTTTATGAGAAGAACAACGTGGTAAAGCAGACAAACTTATTCCTGCTGAATTGAAGAAATATTCTCATTTTTTTATCAGATAATTTCTCAAACAACCATAATAGATCTAGCTTCAATGTATTTATTTTTACAGGTAGTTACACCGTTTGCGTCATATTTATGGAAATGAGATTGAAAATGATAGAGGGGGAATTCTTGATTTTAAGAATGGAAAAAGGATGGTATGATCTTGATAAGGTTGTATGGTCATGCATTTTCCAGCTCTTAGTGTTGCAACAGTCCCTTATAAAAAGTGTGCATAAGAGCTATTAAAAATAGTTTTTGTTATTATCCAGTTTGTGCTGTGTAAGCGGACGATTTTGATTGATGCAATAAAAACAGAATTGAAATAAGAAGAATGTCAGAATTCTCATTCAAGTTGCAAAATGTGATCTTTGTCGATTGGTTGCTACAAGAAGTATTTTGCGTGATTTTATTGTTGGGAGAACTGAGAAAGATGGAGCAAATGGGCACTCTATCTTACAATGTTTTCTTTTTTGGGTTTTCTTTTTTGTAACGGGTCGTGGTTTCTTGGTTAAAATTACATGACAAGATTATGAAACAAAATAAATTTAAAGTGCACATCCATGCATTGTACTTCTGTGTACGGATTGGTTTGTTGAAACAACCTATGCTTCTTAAAAGGGGCTTTGAAATCTTTTTAAGGCATATGTGGAGGTGAAATATGAGTGAAGGTATCATTATTAGACAGATTTTTTTAACAGTACTGTATTTTTATGGCTGCATAGCTTACTTTTAAAATTTCAGGAATAAAATGACGCAAGATTTTTGCACTCCATGTTTGAGCGCTGTTGAAGAGGGGCAATCGCTGTGGTTATTTTACCTATTGAGGCCAATATTTATTGTGGCATGGCTTCAACGCCTAAAACTTCAGGGATAAAATGGCGTAAAAGATTTTCAATACCATGTTTGAGGGTTGCCGTTGAAGAGGGACATCCAGCGCAGGAGCCCCGCATATTGAGATAAACAATACCATTTTCAAATCCGCGAAAAGTAATGTCTCCACCATCATTGGCAACTGCTGGGCGGATACGCGTTTCAAGCAGCTCTTTAATGGTTAAGACAATATCAGCATCTTTTTCGTCATAAAATTCTTCGTTAAGGGCATGGGTTTGTGCTTGTGTTGTAGCGTTGGTGGTGATCACTGGCTCATTGGATAGAAAATGTTCCATGATTGTGCCTAAAATGACGGGCTTGAGATGTTGCCATTCTCCTTCTTTTTTGCTTACGGTGATAAAATCATAGCCTAAAAAAACACCATTGATATTGGGAATATTAAACAGCTTAGCTGCCAAAGGTGAGTTTTTAGCTGCTTCTTCAGGGTCACGAAATTCTAATACGCCCTCAGAAAGAACCACGCGTCCTGGCAGGAATTTAAGCGTTGCAGGGTTTGGGGTGGTTTCAGTTTGAATAAACATAAACTCTCCTTTTATAATGAAGGATTGGGAAGATCTTACATTGTAGAATATTATATTTTTTAGGCAATAGATCTAATATCTTCATCGGCAAGATTGCTAGGAATAACAATGACAGGGATTGAAAAAGCTGTCCCTTTATTTCCGATTAATTGAACAAGGGGTCCTGGTCCTTCTGTATGTCCACTGGCTGCTAAAACAATTAGTGCAATCCTTTTATCTTCGTCGATCAGTTTGGAAATCTCATCAATTTTTTTTCCTTCACGCACCACTATTTCTGTTTCAAGCGCATGGGTGGTGCGGACTTCACTGGCAATGTCTCCTAATATTTTATGAGCACTTTGCGTTGATTCTGTGCGCATAACGTTGTTTACACCCAGAAAATGTTGAAATTCTGCACTATCAACGACACAAAGTAATACCAATGTTCTATTGGTATTTTGGGCATGCTGTGCGGCAAACGCAACGGCACGCCGACACTCTGGTGTTTCATCGATAATGACTAAGTTCTTTTTCTTGGGTTCTTTTTTCGGATTTTTGGGTTTGGAAATCATGCACTTTCTCTATATTTGTACAAACGATTTTTTTGCTCTCTACAGTTTTTAGTTTTATTACCTTTATGTATCGTGCAAAAATCCAATAATTTCACGAATTTTCTTCATATTTTCTTCTGCGAGCATACTAGCACGTTTAGCGCCATCATGCAAAACAGAGTCGATATAATCACTTTCTTGATGAAGTCGACGTAATTCTTCTGTTATAGGGGCAAGCTTATAGACAGCAAGGTCGGCTAGAGCGGTTTTAAAATGCGAAAATTGTTGACCAGAAAATTCTAAAAGAATCTTTTCTTTGCTAACTTTGGCAAAGGCGGCATAAATACCAAGCAGGTTATCCACTTCTGGTCGTTCTTTTAAAGCGGTAAGGGTATCGGGAAGAGGAGCCGAATCCGTTTTGGCTTTGCGTATTTTTTTTGCGATAAGATCAGCATCATCGGTCAAATTAATGCGTGAAAAATCTGAAGGATCTGATTTTGACATTTTTTTCGTCCCATCGCGCAAAGACATAACGCGTGTGGCTGTTGTTCCAATAAGCGCCTCTGGGAGGGGAAAGAAGCCTTGTTTTTTTTCTTCATCCGTTTGCATAGAGATACCAAAATTTAATTCGGCAATACGCTGTGCATAGTCGTTGTTAAACTTTTGTGCAATATCGCGTGTGAGTTCAACATGCTGTTTTTGATCTTCGCCTACTGGAACATGCGTTGCACGATAGACTAAAATATCAGCAGCCATCAAAGTGGGATAGGCAAAAAGCCCTAGAGATGCTTTTTCGCGATCTTTTCCTGCTTTATCTTTAAATTGTGTCATGCGTTGAAGCCAGCCGATACGGGCAACACAATTAAAAATCCAGGCAAGTTCAGCATGTTGAAAAACACGTGATTGGTTAAAAATAATGTGTTGTTGAGGATCAATACCGCAGGCTAAAAAGGCTGCTGTCACTGTTCTGGTGGATTCGCGTAAAGTAAGGGGATCTGGGTTGACCGTGAGCGCATGCATATCCACAACACAGTAGAGGCAGTGATGAGAGTTTTGCAATTCAACCCAACGCTGAATGGCTCCAAGATAATTGCCAAGATGTAAATGACCACTCGGTTGTACGCCGGAAAAGACAAGTGGTGTGAAGGTATCCATAGGAGTGCTCTTTCTTCAATTAAGGTTATTTGTTTTATTGTTTTTGACAAAGTATAGATATTATGAGCGTTTTTTCAAATTTTTAAGCATGTGAAAAAAGGAATGGGTGTTGAATAAAAAATAGGCACTAAAATAGATCAAGAATATGCCAAGCATGATCCCAGCTAAGGTGCTGGCGCGCAAGAAAAAGGATGCTTGTGAGGATAAAGGAAAAGACAAAAAACCAAACACATTCAATCCGTAATAGAGGGCTAGTGCACTCAAAAGGGTTGCTATCATGAGACATAATATTTGCTTTATCAGTTGGAAGTCGTATTTCCAATAACCGCGTTTGATAAGGACACCCCAAAGCAACAGGGCGTTGACCCATCCAGAGGTAATTTCAGCAATAACAATGCCTCGTGCAGATAGAATAGGAAATAATGTTAAGGCGAGACTGATATTGATGAAAACGCAAATACCTGTAAAAATCATCGGTGTTTTGGTATCTTCATGGGCAAAAAAATTAGGAATAAAGACCTTAATGAGAACAAAAGCTGGAAGTCCTAATCCATAAAGTTCCAGTAATTGTGCAACATGGTGTGTTGATTGACTGGTAAATTGTCCTCGCTCAAAGAGCAAACTGACAATGGGAGTGGAGAGCAGTAAAAAAGCGATGGATGCTGGAAGTGTTAACAATAGCGTTAATTCAATAGAGCGGTTTTGTAAATGGTGGGTTTCTTTGTGCTTTTTGCTTCGCAAAGCGCGTGTTAATTCTGGTAAAAGAACGGTTGCAACGGCAATGGCGATTACACCTAGAGGCAATTGGTAAAGACGATCAGCGTACATCAAAGAAGAGACAGCACCCGATTGACTAGAAGCAATGTTGGTATTAATGAGCAAATTGATTTGTGTGATGCCACCCGTGATGGCTGCTGGGAATGCTAAAGTTAATAGTTTGCGAACATTAGGACTTAAATGGGGTTGGCGGAAGGAAATTTTCATTCCACTTTGACGCAAAGCAAGGGCAATTAAGGTGAGTTGAAGAAGTCCTGCTGCCAATACACCCCAAGAGAGATTTAAGCCGATATGCCAAGCGTCAAGTTTATAGATCCAAGCATAGGCAAGCACACCAATCAGAATAATGTTTAAAAAGAGTGGGGCAATGGCGGCAATAAAATAGCGTCGCAGAGCATTAAGCATGCCCCCCATCATGGCAGCAAGCGACATGCAGGTTAAATAGGGAAACATGATCGCAGTAAAGTGAATTGTAGCGTTAAATTTTGTTGCATCTTCGGTAAAACCTGGGGCAATAATGGTTCGTACCAAAAAAGGCATACTCAGTTCCATCGCAATCGTTAACAGTAAGAGCATCGAAAAGAGAACGCCAAAGACTTCTTCTGCAAATTTGCATGCTGTTTCTTGACCATCTTCAGTAATTTTTTTTGCAAAAAGAGGAATGAAAGCAGCGTTAAAGGCACCTTCAGCAAAAAAACGACGAAATGTGTTGGGAAAACGAAAAGCAGCGTTAAAGGCATCAGAAACAGGACCAGTCCCTAGGGCTGCTGCCATAAGCATTTCGCGTACGAAGCCAAAAATACGGCTCATGAGGGTTCCGGAAGCAACTGTTGCAATTTTTTTAATCAATGTCATAAAGATATATCGGGTTCGTTGTAAAAGAGAAGCGATGATAGGAGAAATAAACCGTTTTAAATCGTAAAAATCTGATCTGTATCCCAATCAAGGATACTTTTTGTAAGCGTTTTACGACGGTGTTTATCTTTCTGTCAACAATGGTGCTTGAAGACTTTTTTATGCTCCTTGTTTACTGTTGCATTACAATTTTTATTGTTGCCATAAAATAATTAAAATTTCTTTTTCAAACTGAAATATGGGAGCGACATCATGACAGTTTGAAGGGACATATAGGGATATATAATGTTAATTTCTCTTTATGGTGTGATGTCGTGAATAGTGCACCCCAATACCGTTCTGTTTTTATGTAAGGGGCATGACCCTATTAAAGAACGCAAATAAAATAAAAGCGTGAAGCAATGTACAATCTCCATTATCTATCCATTATTTAAAAGACAGTGCTTTAGATGTTTTTAAAAGTTGTAAGGCTAAGCTAAAAGGTGATGGCAAAGCTCGTGATTGCTTTTTACCTTTACGGCTTTATATTCTCTCAAAATTAGGCTGCCTTCCCATTTTAGAGATTACATAAACAAAAGGATAGGAAGACGTGATCTTTCAACAGCATTTTGTCTGTTTTTAGCACTATAGGTAATGAAAGTGATTAATTATCATTTTCAAAAATGATTGATCCTTTCATTTTACTTGTTCAGGTTTCTTTTCATAGTTAATGAGGATAAAATCTGAGGAAATAAGATAAATTTGTTCTCTCATGGTTTCCATTCCCGTTGAGGTGCGATTGATTTGCCAATGAAAGCAGGCGGGTAAAGGCTATCATTTTTACCAGAGAGGGCAAAAAGTTAAAGTTTATGAATCCTTTAGATATTCATTGTCATGGCTTTTGCGTGCTCTGTTTTGTGAGGTTGAATATTTTCTTGTCTTTTAGAACTCTGATTGACGTTTTCTGTCATTTTTTGCACTTTAATTGCTTCTTTATCAAGAGTGTTGGAACATTTTTTTTCATTGTTTGTCTTTATAGATTGATGCTGGATAGATTGATACTGGTTTGGTGCTAAGCACTCATCGAATTTATGGTTATAAAAATACATGGGGTGTATATGCTGTTCTATCTCTTTTATCTGCTTGACTATTTCCATAATTTCTTTTGCTTTAACGGTTGATGTGCCAAGACACTTCGCAAGTTTTTCAGGATTATTTTCCTTTATAGCTTCATGCTCGCTTGAGGATAAGCGCTCATTGATTTTTTTGATATAAGTCCTTATCTCCCCCCTTAATTCAGGAGAGTTTGATAAAGTTTCTTGCTGTTGTGCTTTTGACAAGGAAAAGAGATTTTTCATCCAAGCCTCAGGAATTTTTACCGACTGTTCACACCGCCTTTGTTTTACATGATGGGTATGGAGAATGTCTCTTTCTGTTTGTTTAAAAATATTGATATAACGATCAATGGCTCTACAGAGGGGCAAAATATTTGCTTCAGCATGGGCGCGCGCGTTGTTTTTTATGCCAAATACATTGCTACCAGAAAGCTTAGAAATAGATTGGGGAGAGGTGGCAATTTGATAGGTGAGCTGTTCTCCTTCAGTATGATTTTCATGGATCATTTCTATTCTTTTCTGCAAAATATGACGATTGCCATAAATGATTTGGCACAAAGTTTCGATTTCTTTTCTTCTTACTTGAATGGATGCGTTGTTTTTTATCCTTGTGGCAATTTCATTGTTGGTAAGGGGGGCTATTGTTTCTGCGGGGATAAGCACTTCTTGCTGGTTTTGAACTTTTGGTGCTGTAAAGGAGAGGGCGTCACCGATTTTTAATGTCTGTATTTGCTCTGGAGTGAGATCTTTTTTATTTCCTAAGATGAAAATCCCGTTGGCATCAAGCATGAAGCCATTGGGTCCACTGCCTCTGTAGAAGCCTTTATAGGTATGACCTTCTTTCGCTGTTATAATAAGATGATGATGAATATTTTCAAATCCAATATGTTTCATATTGTCTATGAATTCTTTTAAAATAAGTATTTTTTCTGGATTTGAGATATCCTCAAGAAGATGTTTCATCTCTTCCTTATCGTTATGTTTTAGCGATGCAATGCTGGCAAGATTCATGCGTTTTTCTGTTACAAGAGAAAAGTCGAGTGTGTGGCCAGCAACTTGCCCAAGTTTTTCAAAAAACATTCGTTGTGTGCGTCCATTACCTTCTCTGAAGGGATGCGTATAGTTGAGCTGGATCAACATTTCAGTGACATGTTCAATAAATGTTTCGCGGGTTAAGCCTTTTAAACTATTCGTTTCAGAAAGTATTTTATCTAAATTTTCTAGTCCCTCTTGTATCTGTTTTGCTGAGGCAAAAGAAATACCAGCTTTTTTCATCATTGGCATATAAGCAACGGTACCATCTTCAAATGTAAATGGTTTTTCGCGTGTTTGTCCGGCCCATTCAAAAGTATTTTTAAATAGGGTGTGATGAATATATTGGAGATATGTGGAAGTTAGTTTTTGCGGTGGCGCTTCTTGGCGTAGATGAATGATTGCTTTTGTTGTATCATGGGCACATTGCACTTTTAATTTTTTATAGTCTTTTATTCCATATTTATTTTTTAAGGTGATACTATTAGGGCAAAAGAAATTACGGTACATTGTCTTATTTTCTTCGGTTTCAGGCGATGAGGATAATTTCTCCTGTAAGGTGAGAGGGACGCTGTCCGTCTTTTTTGTACCAGTGTCCCAGTATGCCATTGCTTTTTTTGGGGGTTGTTTTGTTCTTTCTTGATGATCAGAGCGTTTTTCCTTTGTCGTTTGGACAGATATTGGATCATTTGTCGCTGTATTGCTGGTCTGTAAAATGTTTTTTTGGAAATCTTTTTGTGTTTTCCTCATGGAGGAAGCAGATTGCGCAATTGGTTTGGCCATTTGTTCTTGTTCTTGCAAACTTTGAGGCATAACTTCAATGCTGTCATGTAAAGCATGAGGGGTAATCCATGGTGAAAAAAGGGCGTTTTCTTTTTTCTTTGTTTGAATGGATGCGTTATCTTTGCTCTTTTCAGTTATTTCATCGCTTGTGAGAACGGCTCTTTTTTTTTCTGGAAGCAATGTTTTTCGCTGAGTTTTTTCTGGGTTTTGAGTTTTGGGCGCTGTAAAGGAGAGGGCGTCACCGATTTTTAATGTCTGTATTTGCTCTGGGGTGAGATCTTTTTTATTTCCCAAGATGAAAATCCCGTTGGCATCAAGCATGAAGCCATTGGGTCCACTGCCTCTGTAGGTACCATGATAGGTTTCTCCTTCTTTTGCGACGACAGCGAGATAATAATTTTTTTCATCCAATCCAAGCTCTCTCATAGAGTTGGTAAATTCTTGTAAAATGAGCAATTTTTCTGGATTTGAGATATCCTCAAGCAGATGCTTCATAGGTTCTGGATCGCTATGTTCCATGGCAGCGGCGCGGACAAAGTCTTTACGTTTTTTGCTCACAAGAGAAAAGTCTAACTTATGTCCTGCTGCTTGAGCGAGTTTTTCAACAAACAGTCTCTTTGTGCGCCTATTGCCCTCTCTGAAAGGATGCATGTGGTGCAAATCTATCATTATTCCAGCTGCTTGTTCAACGAATTCTTCGCGAGTTAAGCCTTGTAAATTATTCTTTTCAGCAAGTGTTTTATCTAACTTTTCTAGTCCCTCCTGTATTTTTCTGCCAATCGCAAAAGGTTTTGTAAATTCTTTTCTTTTCAAAATGGGCATAGAAGCAACACTACCATCTTCAAATGTAAAAGGTTCTTCGCGTGTTTGTCCGGCCCATTCAAATGCACGGGAAAAGAGGTGTTGATGAAGATATTTTAGATAGGAGGAATTAAGCTGCTCAGGTAGAGGTTCTTGACGCAGTTTTATCATTTCTTTTTTTACATCATCACAACATTGTTCCTTTAATATTTCTTGCTCTTTGATGCGGTATTTATTTTTAAGCACTTTGCTATTGGGATAAAAGAAATTTTGCGATGCTTTATTGATTTGCTTAGAAATGGCTGCACTAATTGCAGGGTGTTGTTCTTGCAATTCTTCTTGTGTGGAAGAGGCATAATGTTTAGTGTTTTCTTTCATGTATATTTCCTTTCAAATGTTAACATTATTTTTTGAAAGCTTTTTTTACATTTTTTGCCTTTAATTATTTTCATTGCGTTTTCTTCAAAGAAGAATGCCCATTTGGATGCTTGAAAAAATTGACCTTATTCGCATGGAACAAAGTTAAAGTTTGTAATTTTTATGAAGTATTATCGTGAAATTTTATCAATGAATTCTGTAAAATAATGGGGTGTCTTATTCAAAGTTTTCTGTATTTTATACACCATCTTTGATGCAATCTTGGCAAGGTAATTGCACCAAAGTTTTGTATGAAAAGCCAACAATTAGGAGATTTATCACGACAAAGCTATTGCTTTTGATGTTTCGGCTCTGCGCGGTCGAACATGCGGCTGGTCTTCTTGTCTAGAAGTTTCTGCAACCTCTTGATGCTGCTTTGCAGTTGAGCGTTCAGGTAACTTCGGGGACCGCGATAAGTTTTGCTGCTTTTGCAATTTTTTATCGGGATCGTTAAGCGGTTGATGACGTTTTTGTTGTTCTGCCTGATGGTTTTGCACAATGGTTTCTCTTAACTGTTTTACAGTTTCAGCATAATCCTTAATGGCGGTACACAGGGTAGGAAGATTTTCTTCAGCAGCTTTGCGTGCTCCATTTTTTATGCCAAGGACTTGCCTACCAGCAAGCGGAGCAAAAGATCTAGAAGGGTTTTCAATTTGAAATACAAGCTCTTCTCCTATCTCTGGAATTTTTTGCATATCTTCTATTCTATATTGCAAAATAAATGGATCATTATAAACAATTTCGCACCAATATTCGATCTCTCTTTGACCATATCGAACCGATGGATCTTGTTGAACTCTGCGGGCAATTTCCTGATTTGAGAGAGGCTTTATTTTCTTTTCTGAATTGAGCGGATTTTGTAAATGTTGATTTATTGGCTCTTTCTCTTGTGCTTGTCGCTGGTGTTGTTGTTCCGTGTGAGAACCTCGTGAAATCTTTTCACTTTTTGTATATTTTAAAGTATACACATAATCGTTAATGGCAGTACGTAGGGTAGGAAGATTTTCTTCAGCTTTTCTGCGCGCATGATTTTTTATGCCCAGAACTTTTTTACCAGCAAGCTTAGAAATAGACTTAGGCTGTTCTGTAACATCCCATAAGAGCTTTTCTCCCATATCGGGGTTTTCTTTGATTGCTTCTATTCTTTCTTCTAAAATAAGCTTGTTGCCATAAACCTTTTCGCACAAAAATCGTATTTCTTCTTGATATGCTACGAGTAATAGCTCTCGTTCCATTGTATTAATAGATTTTTTTTGTCCGTGAGACGGTTTTGGCTGTTCAATTGCTGTGTGTGGAGAGGCAGGTTTTGGGATGGCAGCATCGCTTTGTTTTCTGTTTTCCATATGGTGCGGTTTTCGTGAAGGAGGTACTGCATATGTTCCACTATCTTGTGATGATGAACTACTTTGTTGCCTGACTTTCATATGTGATGGTGTTTTGGGTCTAACACTTGGGTAGTGTGCTTCAGGATTCTGAATTTTTGCACCGTTTTGCACTCTGTCTCTCATGCGTGGGGGCGTCTGATGAGAAGGCGTTGCATAGCGACTTTCTTCTTCTTGAACTGTTGGTTTGTTTTGTTGCCTATCTTTTTCGCGTGGAGGTCTTTGTGGCGCTGCTTTTGTGTGCGGAGAGGAGTTTTCTTGGATTTTTGAGCTGGGGATTTTTGAACTGGGGATTGTTGTGCCGGTTTGTGTTTTTTCTCTCATGCGCGGAGGTTTTGGCGGAGCCACTTTTGTCTGTAGGGAGGGGGACTCTTGAACTGTTGGTTTGTTTTGTTGCCTATCTTTTTCGCGTGGAGGTCTTTGTGGCGCTGCTTTTGTGTGCGGAGAGGAGTTTTCTTGGATTTTTGAGCTGGGGATTTTTGAACTGGGGATTGTTGTGCCGGTTTGTGTTTTTTCTCTCATGCGCGGAGGTTTTGGCGGAGCCACTTTTGTCTGTAGGGAGGGGAACTCTTGAGCTGTTGGTTTATGTTGTTGTCTCTCTTTTGCACGCGGAGGTTTTGGCGGAGCCACTTTTTTTTGTGGGGGAGGCGTCTCTTGGTTTTTGGTGCTAGGAGGTATTGTGCTGGTTTGCACTGGGTTTTTCATGCGTGGGGGGGGCGGTGGAGCAATCTTTGGGTGGTGTGATAAATTTTCTGGGCGTTTTTGTACAGTTGGTTTTGGCAAACTTTGAGAAACTTGGGGAGGGGGGGTTCTGGTGGGGGATTGTTCAGTCTGTTGTTGAAATTTTTCCATCATTTCGGTGATAAAAGGGGAAGGATTTCTTTTTTTCATACATGTTCCTTTCAAACTCTTCCAATATTGTTTTTAAATACTATTTAAAAATGTACGTTGGTTTTTATTCTGTTGTATGCTTTTTCACTTGCTTTTATGAGAGAGGATATGAAACTGAATTGTTCACAAGATTTGGCTCTCTTGGCGCAAATGACCTTTGCCATGTGTTGCGCCAAGACGTTAGATTCAATGTGAAAACTTATTAGCTCGCAAAAGCCATCGCTTTTGGTATCGCAGTTTTGCGAGGACTAAAATCTGTTTCTCTTTGTTGAGTAGAGGTTGTTGCTTCTTCATGAGTTACTGTTGAATGCTCAGTGCGTTCAACAGATTGTGATAAGCGTTGTTGTTGATGCAAATCTTGCGTCCGTTTAGAAGATGGTTCATGGCGTTTTTGTTTTGCCTGCTCGGTTTGCAAAATGCTCTCTCTTACTTGTTCTACAGCCGTTGCATAATTGTCAGCGGCGTCAATTAAGTGAGAAAGACCAGCTTCAGCGTGTCTGCGTGCTTGATTTTTAAAGCCACAAAGACTGATACCAGCGTACTTGTGAAAAGATTGAGGATTTCCGACAAGTTGCTGTGCGAGCGCTTCTATTGTTTCAGGGTTTTGGAAAAGTTTTTCCACTTGTGATTGCAAAATGTTTGCGTTACCAAAAACAACTTCGCACCAATATTTGATCTGGGCATGGTGCCTTTTGACTTTTGAATGTTGTTGAATTTTGGTAGAAATTTCTGCCTCTGAAAGAGTTTCTTTTTCACGTTGATCTGGTTTTTGCAGAAGTTCAGTGACTGCTGCCTTTCCCATTAAACGTTCATAGTTTTTGAGTTCTTGCTCTGGAGATTGCGATAGACTCTCTCTTGCCTGTTTTACAGCTTTTGTATAACAATCAACGGTGACGCAAAGGGCGGAAAAATCTTCTTCCGCTTGTTTGCGCGTTCGATTTTTGAAGCCCAACGTACTGGTGCCTGAAAGTTTAGCGATACTTTCAGGATGGGCTGCCATGCGCCATGAGAGCTCCTTTCCTGCAGCGGGATTTTCTTGAATTTCCTCCATTTTTTCTTGCAAAATATTTGAATCTCCATATGCACTTGCGGATAAACGTTGGATTTCCTCTCGATATGTTTGAACCAATGAATGGTGTGGAAGCAATTGAATGATTTCTTCCTCTGAGAGAATTCTTGTTGCCCTTTTTAGAGAAACTTGTGAAGTAACTGTTGAATGTGTCGTTTCAGGTTTTTGCTGCCTTTTGGTAGAGCTACCTCTTGTTAGAAGCGTTGTTGGATTTGTTGATTCATGTACAGTTTCTTCTTTTAAAAGAGATTGTCTTTCCTCATCTTTTTCCGGTATGGATGACAGTCTTTTGCTTTGGGAAGGAGCTTCTTTATAGAGGCTTTCTGGGCTTGTAACCTCTGCCGCCGCTTTTTCATAGAGCGCTATAAGTTCTTGTATTGAAGGGGATGAAAAAGGGTGAGGGTGATCTTTTTTCATGCATGTTTCCTTTCAAGAATTGTTTTAGAAAACCTCTTTGGTGTACACTCTCGCCCTTTATATTTTTATGGTTTTTATAAGAAGATATCAAAATTGAGTGGTCTCCAAAGATCGGCGCTATTTGTCACCATCGTAATGGGACTTTGTGTCTTTTATACAGTTTTTTTGTGAAATTTTATCAATAAGTTATAGTCAATTACTGAATCCATTTTTAGGACTATTTTCTGTCACAAGATAAAACAATTCTTGGCGCAACCGCAATAAAACGATTTACGCCAAGAGATTACATGAAAAACAAAACTATCGTCTTTATGCTTATAACCCCTTACATGGCATAAGCCATACCGTGTCTTTGTCGTTGAGGACTGTGCTCTGGACTCTCCTGGTTTTGTCCTCTTGTGTGATGATGACGATGATGAGCTCTTTCAGCTTGCTGAGAATTTTCTTGATGGCGTCTTTGCTCCGCTTGAGGGGTTTGCAAAAGCCTCTCCTTTGCTTCTTTTACAGCCTTTGTATAACCATCAATAGCATCAACGAGTGGTTTAAAACCGTCTTCAGCTGCTTTGCGTGTTTGACTTTTTAAGCCAAGTGCGGAGCGGCCAGCAAGTTTATGTATAGATTCAGGATTTTCAGCAAGTTGATTTGAAAGGTCTTTTCCTTTACTGGGATCTGTAAGTATTCCTTGCAAGTGTTGTTGGAAAAGCGTGTCATTGCCATAAACGACCTTACCCCAGTGCATAACCTCTTCTCCATAAGCTTGGACATGTGGGTTTTTTAAAAGTATGACAGTTATTTGCTCAGCTGTGAGGGAAGATGAAGGTCTTCCTCTTTGTTGCGGAGCAACCTTTGTATAGTCTGTTTCAGGATCTTCTCTTCTTTGATGATGGTGTCTACCTTTTGAAGGAGAAATACTGCTAACTGATGCGTATGTAACTTCAGCTTCGTGTTTTGGGGGAGCAACCTCTGTATAGTCTGTTTCAGGATCTTCTCTTCTTTGATGATGGTGTCTACCCCTTGAAGGAGAAATACTGCTAACTGACGCGTATGTAACTTCAGCTTCGTGTTTTGGGGGAGCAACCTCTGTATAGTCTGTTTCAGGATCTTCTCTTCTTTGATGATGGTGTCTACCCCTTGAAGGAGCAATACTGCTAACTGACGCGTACAGAACTTCCTCTTCTGGGGTTGGTGTGTGCTGGTTTCCTCTGTTTGGTTTATTAACTGTTGCATAGAGGGCTTCTGGATTTGCAGAAGGGTGTGGATGATGTTTTTTCATGCATGTTTCCTTTCAATATTTTTAGAAAACCTCTTTGGTGCATTCCCCACTTTTAGTTTTGATAACTTTTGTACAAAGGAAGATATCCAACTGAATGACCACCAAAGATTTCGCGCTATTCAGGATCAGTGTGACGGACCTTTGTGTCTTTTATACAGTTTTTTTATGAAATTTTATCAATAAATTATGATAAATTACGGATCCACTTTTAGAACTATTTTTATAATATTTTAAAACAACTCTTGGCGCAATCGTAATGAAACGATTTGCGCCAAGAAATTCAATGAAAAATAAAAATTTATGTACTTTACGGGGGCTCACTTACATGGCAAAAGCCATTCCTTTTTCGCCATGTCTTTGCCGTTGTGGGCTGTGCTCTGGACTATTTTGTTCTTGTCCTCTTGTGTGATGACGACGATGATGGTGGTGATGCCTGTGTTCTGGGTCTCTTTCTGGACTTTCTTGTTTTTGACCTCTTTCATGTTCATGTGTAAATTGTTTATGGAGCTTTTGTGTGTTATGCATATGTCTCTCAAGAGCTGAGCAAAGGTGAGTAAACTCCTCTTCAGCTTCTCTGCGGCTTGGAGATTTTACACCAAGTATTTTGTGACCTGCAAGCTTACCAGCGCTTTGAGGATTTTCTGCAAGATCCCATAAGATTTGTTCTGCATTTTGAGGATCATCAAGGATCTTCGCAAGTGGTCCATTCAAAGCATGCTCGTTACCATAAACAACTCTGCATCGCTCTTGGATTTCTCTTACACCATATTGAAAGCTTGTATTTTGTAAAAGCTTTGTTGTAACAACATCTTTTGGGGTTCTGGGAGGGGAGATCTTGCCTGAGCCAACGCCTTGATATATGGGATTTTCTCGTTGTTCAGATTCTTGCCTGCCTTCAGCCCCCATGCCAACCGTTGCATAGACAGATTCGAGTGATTTTTGGGGAGAGAGACCACCACGTTCACCAAATTCAAGCTCTGCATAGAGATGTTCTGGTTCATGGGAAGAATGCCTACCCTGTGCATCTCCACCAACTGTGTCGTAGGGGGACGTTTGCCAACCTTTTGCCTCCAGATCGGTTACTGCATAGGGATCTACGAGTCTGTCGGCGCGTCGCCCATCACTTGGTTCTCCACCAAGTCTGTCATAGGGATTTCCTAGTGGCTTTTGGGGAGCATAGATCGTTGTTGGTGGTTGTTGAAGTGTATATTGTTGTGGGTTGCGCTGTTCTTTGGGTGGTTTGTTAACCTTTGCGTAGAGGTCTTCTACCTTAGAAGCTCCTAGGTTTTGTTGTTCTAGTGGCTTTTGGGGAGCATAGATCGTTTTTGGTGGTTGTTGAAGTGTATATTGTTGTGAGTTGCGCTGTTCTTTGGGTGGTTTATTAACCTTTGCGTAGAGGTCTTCTACATTAGAAGCTCCTAGATTTTGTTGTTCAAATTGTTGTCTTAGTTCATCTATATTGGTAGAAGCGGTTGGGTGACTTTTTTTCATGGCTGTTTCCTTTCAATATTTTTAGAAAACCTCTTTGGCTTTGGCGCATTCCCCACTTTTTGATAACTGTAAGACACAAGGCAGATATCGAATTGAATGACCTCCAAAGATTTTGCGCTATTCATATTTGTATATAGTGGATATTTATGTCTTTTATACAGCTTTTTTATGAAATTTTATCAATAAGTTATAGTAAATTACAGGATTCATTTTTAGGACTGTTTTTTGTAACATTCTAAAACAACTGGTGGGCGCAATGGAGATAAAATGATTTGCGCCAAGAGTTAGTTGGAAGGCAAAAGTTCACGCGTTTCTAGCCGGTAAGAGCAAGTGATGAAGAGCGATTAACTTTTAAGGTGTGAGCTTGACATTGTGCTTCTTTGGTGTTCCTTACAGTATTCGCAATTTCTTTTGCTCTGCTTTCCGATGTCCCAAGTAGGCAAGCTAGTCTGGTATAATCTTTTTCTTGTATGGCTTTACGATCTTCTGAAGATAGACGATTGTGTAGTTGGCGCGAAAAGTGATGGAGTTCTTGTCGCAGTGAACGAGAATGCAATAAAGCTTCTCTTTGTTGTTCTCCTGGTAAGGCAAACAGGTTTTGTAAATTTTTTCCAGGTGTTTCGACAGTGTGGCTCAGGCGTTTTTGTTCTCTTTGATGTTGCTCTAAAATTTCTTCTTTTGTTTGTTCTGTTATTGTGGCATAATTTTTAAGGGCTTGGCTGAGTTGTGGAGCAGTTTGTTCCGCCTGTCTGCGATTTGGACTTTTCATGTCAAGTATTTTTCTTCCTGCAAGTTTAGAAATTGATTGAGGGTTTTGTAAAATTTCATTGGCAAACTGATTTCCGAAGTTTGGATCTGCCGTTAAGATATCCGTTTTTGTCTTTAATGCGTGGGCTTTACCATAAACAGTCTTTGATAAATTTTCGATTTCTTTTCGGCATGCTTCAACATAAGGGTCATGTGAAATCCTTGTGAATAACTCTTCATGTGTGAGAGGTGCTAATGTCTCTTTTGGGATCAGTGTTTCTTGTAAGCTTTGAACGTTGTTTTTTTGAAAGCAGAGGCGGGCACCGTTGAGTAATGTTTTGACGAGTTCTGGGGGGAGATCATCTTTGTGGCCGACGACGAAAGCACCGTCTACTTCCATGACAAAACCTTCTGCTGAAAAACCTCTAAAGATGCCTTCATAGGGGATCCCTTCTTTTGCGGCAACAACAATACGATTGTTAATTTCATCCAGTCCAGCATTTCTCATTTGGGAGATGAATTCTTTTAAAACAAGGGATTTTTGCGGATGCGTGATATCTTCAAAAAGATCTTTCATCGGTTGGGGATTGCCATATTGCATGGCTTCAATACAAGCTGCTGTCATGCGTCTTTTTGTGATGAAAGAAAAGTCAATGGTATGTCCTGCTGCTTGTCCAAGTTTTTCCATAAACATTCGATTTACGCGCCCATTCCCTTTTCGGAAAGGATGTGCGTGCTCGAGCACCATAAAAACTTCAGCGGCATTTTCAGCAAATTCTTGGCGCGATAAACCTTTTAAATTGTTCTTCTCATTCAGTGTTTTTTCGAGTTGTTTTAACTCTTTTTTTATCTGTGGACCAATAGCAAAAGGAACTTCATAACCTTTGGGACGCATCGCCGGCATATGGGCAGAGGTTCCGTCTTCAAATGTAAAGGATATATCGCGGGTTTTTCCAGCCCATTCAAAAGTTTTGTGAAAGAGGCTCCAGTGGATTAATTTTAAATAAGTGGAATCAAATTTTTGTGGAAGTGGTTCATGGCGAAAATTGATGGCTTCTCTGGCGGTATCATGGGCACAGCGTTCATACAGTTTTTTGGGGTCTTTTATGCCATATTTATTTTTGAGTGTTAGGGTACCTTTATATAAATAATTTTGCTCTAACATATAATCTCTCCTAGGTAGGTGGGGTGGTGGTTGATAAGCGTCTTAAACGCTGCATGTGAAAAATTCCCCTTCGCGTATTCTTTTGAGATTTTGGTGTTATGAGAGGGAGCGCTTTTCCCTCAAGTGTATGGATGGTTGTATCGATCGTTTTGTGATACTTTTGAAAGGTTTTTGGTGTGAGAAATGCCAAATGTTCTGTTGTGATTGTTTTCATGTATATTTTCTTTTTTCATTTATTTTTGGAAAGCTTTTCTGATGTTTCCTTTGTTTATTATCTTGTGCTGTAAAATACTGCTATTGAGGGCGCTGATATGAATCCCATGAGTGGTCAGAAAATGGATTATCTACAAATTGACTCTGGATAAAACCTTCATTCTTTGAGGTGTAAGGAAGAGGTCAAAAAGAAAAATGTTGTTTAAAATTGTTGGTTTTTTACTTTTAACAAAGTTATTTGCAAGAGCGCTTTGATGAAGATCGTGGATATGGCGGGTGCAATCGCTCTTGGTTTGCGGATGGAGTTGGTACTTTTCATACACAGTACTCAGATTAGTGAATCTATGGGCAAAAGCAGTCATCAAAAATTTTTCTCCATTATGTTTTTCTTATTGCTCCATATGAACATCTTGCCATATGAACATCTTGTTTGTGTATTTTTGAAACAAATTGTTTTTTATTTTGTATTGTTACTCTTATCGTATTGCGCTGCTTTAAGATCCATAAGAGAGGAAACCCTTTCTTTAGTTGGGGAGAAAAGCCTTTTTTCAGCGCTTTATCTTTAAAATAGAACACTTTATGATATCGTAAAGGGGTAAAAGTTTGTATAAGAACGATTTATTCATTTTGATGCATATCTAAAATATTTTTTTGGAAAAAATCGATGTTCTTGAGTGTAGGTGTCTTGAGAGTTCTTATCTCAAAGATTAAATTTTGGGTTTTTTGTAGGGGATAAATTATACACAAAAAGCTTTGTAGGAATGTATTTACAGGCTTTCCTCAGTGGAGATGTTGGTTTAGTTATAGGTGATTTGAGGGGATTGGTGTTTTTTATAAAGACGATGGGCGCTGGTAAAACAATACACAAAATACAAAAAGGAAAAAACACGGTTTTTTTATCATGTTTTCCCTATGTGTGTGAGGAAGTGGGCAAAAACTTTTTGTTAACGGGCTTTTAAAAAACAGAAATGTATATTGTTTTTGTTGTTGTTCTTTTCATAGTCAAGATCTCATAATAGGAGGCTAGTTTTTCTTTTGTGGGGCAAAGCGGTTTTTGGCAGCTGCGGCTAACATTTCTTTTCTTCTGAAATAGATGGCGCGACCACATCGCAAAGGAGGTTGTCCTTGCATAAGAATAATTTGTTCATCTTGACGCATTTCTTGAATAACCTCATGGGGTAAAATCAGAGCTCTTTGTTGGTAATTGACGTTGTATGAACTCTTTCCTAAAGATAAGCCTCTTGATTTGCTTGTTCCGGTTACTTCAACAGTCATTTGGCCACAGCGTTCTGAAATGTCTTTGGCAGTTTGGAGGTCTTTAATGGCAGCATAGCTGACAAAGGAGCAGCTTTCAAACCATGAACGTGCTCCAGCTTCTCCAAAGTGATTGACCAACTGACCAGAGGATTGATAAAAAAGCATTAAAGATGTACCGTATTTACGTCCACGATCGCGCGCTTCTTCTAAAATATTCATATAGCCTAGAAGATCAACTTCATCTAAGACAAATAAAACACGCTTTTTATAGTTACCGTCTGCTGTAACCATGGCATTGAGAAAAGCGCCAATAATCACGCGTCCAATAGCTGGATAACTGTTTAAAATGCTTGCGGGGAGATTGAGAAAAACATCTGTATTGCCATTTGTAATATCTGAGGAAAAAAAATCATCTCCGCAGACAAGATCTGCGTAATTGGACAAAGAAAGCCATTGAGTGTCTTTTGATGCGGTTGTATAGACTCCTGAAAAGGTTTGCTCTGCCATTTCTGTAAAAATACCAACCATTTCGCGAATAAAAGGAGAAGGTGTTGTTTCTTGAATCATACGTAGTTGATTGACAACAGCTGTTTCTGATTGAGAGAGAATTCCACGCAATGTTTTTAAATTGCGCTCGTTGTCTTTATATTCATCAGAAAATATAACATGAGCAAGAAGGGCTGTTAAAAGGTTATGAGCTTGTGTCGAGAAATATTCCGCTGAAGAATTGTCTGATTTTTTATCTGTAAGAAGCAATTTAGAAAAGCTTACAATATTTGCTTCGCGTTGTGTGCGTGGTACGCTGTCGTCTAAAAGCCAATCAATGACATTAAAATTTTTTGTTAAAAATGAATTGGGATCGAGAACAATGACATTTCTATTCCCCATCTTTTGACGCGCAAATTTGACCATTGGGGCAACTTCTGTTGAAGGATCAAGACAAATAATAGACCCTGGATAGGTTAGACACGTGGGAACTACTGTACTTGTGGTTTTATAGCCACCAGAACCAGCAAAAAAGATCATATGAGTTGAACCAAAATCAAGATTAAAGGTTAGCAAAGGGGCTGTTCCCCCCTTTCCCCATGTTGTTTTATTGCCAGGTGAAAAGGGAATTTTGCACACATTATCTTGATCAACACGGTATCTTTCCCCCACAACAATTTGCCCATTGGCAGGAAAAATTTTCGCTGCCTCTCTTAAATTCATCCATGCGGATTCACCAAACACACCTTTTTTTGCACGCTTGACCTTATTTTTAGGTGGAGAGGTTGTTATGAATTGAATAATGGAAAAAAAACCACCAATGATGATGCCAAAGACAACCATGGGGTCCATGAATTGAAGCGCATAATTCCACGTTATTCCTTGTTGTCCAACATAGGGACCTAAACGTTTTATTTCTCCACCAATATAGTAAAGAGCTGTGGTTCCAAAAAAGATAAGGGAAACGAAAGTAATTCCTTTACGTAAGTGCAGCTTTTGCGAGAGACTATAAAACAATGACACAGCAGCTGTTAGTGCTAGGACTAGTAAAGGTTCTGAACGAAGAGTCCAATAAATTTGATTGCTCTTTAGTCCATTTGTTATAAACAACAAAAAATGAGGAACAAGGAATATCGTTAAAGCACCTAAAGCGATTGGTGTTAAAATGAGCACCATTTGTGTCTTGGTATATTTCATTGTATTTACTTTCAATTCTATCAGACTATGCTGCTAAAAGCTCTTTTTTCAGGTGTGTGATATTAAACTCTCTCTTTTTTGAAAAAGCGCAGATGACGCCAAACAGTTCTCGTTTATGAGCCCTTCTTATAAAGTAGGAAGCTTTTATCCATTCTTAGCAAGCCATAGAAAATGCTTTGGAACGATGCATTGTGCATACTTGTGTTTGCTGATGTAGTTCTTTGGCTTGCTTAACGGTTTGTGTAATTTGTTTGGCTTTATTTTCTGATACACCAATGCTTTGAGCCAGTGTTTCATACTCATTATTTTTGACAGCTTTATGTTCAGTTAGTGAGAGACGGCTATTGATGTTTTTTACAAAGTCGGTAAGCTCTTTTTGAAGTAAAGGATTTTTTGCTAAAGCTTCTTGCTGTAATTCTTTTGGCAAGGTGAAGAGCTCTTGTAAGCTTTTGCTTGGCATTTTTACTATTTTTGCACGACGACTTTGTTCTGTTGCATGTTCTTGAGTAATTTCCTTCTCCGCATGTTTTACAGCATGGGCGAAATTTGCAACGGTAGTACAGAGCATCTCAAGATGATTTTTAGCGTTTGCACGTGCTTGATTTTGTAGTCCGCATAAACTGAAACCTGCAAGATGAGAAACAGAGTGCGGTGCTCTTTCAATCTGGTTGGCGAGCTGTTGGCCTAAGCTTGGATTTTTGATGATCTCTAGCATCTGTTTATCTAATGTTTTTTCTTTACCATAAACAATTTTTGCCAATTTCTGGACCTGTTTTAAGCTTGCGTGGACGCAAGAATCTTCTGCAACCATTTCGGCTTTTTTATTTTCTGTCAAAGGAGCTAATCTTTCTTCTGGAATGAGAATGCTTTCAAGCTCTTTTGTTTTTGGAACTGTAAAGGTAAATTTGTCACCGGGTTTTAATGTTTTGAGTTGTTCTGGTGTGAGATGCTCTTTATTGCCGATGATATAAGCCCCTTTCACATTGAATGCAAAGCTATCATAACCAGCACCTCTATACATCCCTGTGTAGGTTTCACCTTCTTTTGCAACCATAACGGGACGATCATTAACATTGCGCCCAAGTTCTTTCATGTTGTTCATGAATTCCTTTAAAAGAAGTATTTTATTGGGATTAGAGATATCCTCAAATAGATGTTGCATTGGTTCTAGATCACCATTTTCTGCTACAGCAACACTGGCGAGCATCATGCGTTCTTTTGTAACAAGTGAAAAATCAAGCTGATGGCCTGCTGCTTGAGCAAGCTTTTCAAAAAAGACCCGTTGTGTACGTCCGTTGCCTTCTCTAAAAGGATGGAGTTGGTTAAGGAAGTTAAATAAGCTTATTGCTTCAGAGTTAAATTTCTCACGCGTTAAGCCTTGCAAATTATCTTTTTCGGCAAGTGTTTGATCTAATTTTTGTAAACCTTCAGGGATTTCATCACCGAGTGCAAAAGGATTTTCCCATCCTGTTCTTTTCATTTCGGGCATAGCGGCTGTGGTACCATCTTCAAATGTAAAGGGAAGATGGCGAAGATGACCAGCCCATTCAAAGGTATTTTTAAACAACTGATAATGAATAGAGCATAGATAGGAGGTATCAAATTTTTCTGGTAGGGGGGCTTCACGCAGATTAACCATCGCTTTTGCTGTATCATGCGAGCATTTCTCCAGAAAGGATTTCAAGTTTTTTATTCCATATTTATTTTTGAGTGTTGTGGTGTTCGGGTAGACATAATGATGGGGAGAAACTGTCTGTATATTTTTTGTTTTTTCTTTTGCTTTTGGCATTGTAGCTTCCTTATAATGTTACGTTGTCCATGAGAGTATTAAATTCCTCGAGTGAAATATTCCCCCTTGCATATTCTTCTAAAATTTTTAGCGTTTTGGAATGTAGCGCTATTCCCTCTATTGCATGAGTGCTGATGGCTGCTTCAACCGCTTCACGGCGTTGTTTTAATTCTTCCACTGTCATCGATAAAAGATTTTCGCTGTTTTCTGTTGCTTTGGTTTTCATGTATTTTTCCTTTTATGTGCAATCGTTGCTTTAAAAGAGCCTTTAGCAGCCGATGTGATCTTCTTTTAGTCTCCTCCAAAGATGTTTCGTTGTTTGAAGGGATCATAATAAATTTCTGTGACCTTAAATTTTCCTTCAACCCGTTTGCATTGGATGATGATATCAATCATTGAAATCAACAGTCCTCGAATATCATCACGCTCTAAATCACCTCCTCCGTCACTTTCTTTGACCAAAAGGGTCATTTGCTCAAAGGCAGCAAGGGCTGTTGAGGCATGAACAGTTGTAATGGAACCTGGATGACCTGAATTGACATTGCGGATATAATAAAAGGCTGTACCATCTCTAAGTTCTTGCAAAAGAATACGATCAGGACGCATCCGTAAAGATGATTCAAGCAATTCTTTGGGTCCAACAGAGGCTAAGCCTTGTCCATCTTTTGAATAGAACATCGAGACATGATTAGGGTGCGGTATCACCAATTCTTGTGTATCTTCAATGGTGATAATACGCTCTTCTTGAGGGATTTTGGCGATTAATGCTTTTGATAATGTTGTTTTACCTGAACCAGTTTTTCCTGCAATTAAAATATTTTTCTGGCATTTTACAGCTTGATTTAAAAAGGAGACAAAGTCTTTATTGCAGTAGGCATGAGCTAAGTTATGCTCGATGATTTTGAGTTCGTTAAAACGAGAAAGATAATCATTCAATGGCGTGAAAGATATCTGTTCACAGAGCGAAAACAGACCTTTATTCGCGAGCTCTTCGAGAGAAAAACTTTGCGATGATGGTTTGCGAATTGTCATACTAATCGTGTTTTTTTCGACAGCCGGCGGAATAACAACTTGAATGCGCTCATTACCTGGCAGAGTAGCCGATAATATTGGATTCTTGTCTGATATGTTTTGCTTGGAATAGGACGCGACAACTTTTGCAATCCCCATAAGCTCATTAAAAGAGAGAGCCGGTGCTTCTATTGTTTTCCATCCATCAATACCTTCCGTCATTACTTGATAGGGACGATTGATAACAATTTCAAAAAGACTTTCATCTTTCAAAAAAGCACGGATGGGTTCAAGTTTTGTGAGAACAATCGCGATGGTTTCATCGCTCATGGTATGTAAATTTGAGTTCATTCTAAAGGTATCGCAGAATTTTTGTAAAAGTTTCTTGAAACAGCTCGATTGGTAATCTGTTTTTTGTTTTCGATGACTTTCAATTTATAAACGCTGGAAAAATCTAAATCGCGGGCAACAAAGATATTCACCATTTCTCCTTGGTTTTTGGATAATGTTGGAGGAATATTGGCATAATTTTCGACGACAATATTTGCAATATTTTGTCCTGAAGAGATTGTTTCAGTTTCTTCTTTTTCTTGTTTTTTTGCTAAACGTTTATTGGCATAGTTTGTCACATCTTTTATCAGGGAAACAAGAAGCGCAGATCCAATCCTCTCTAACCAATGGTTATCAATATCTCCATCTATACCAGAACGCCCTAAACTGTCTGTTGCAGGTGAAGCTAAGGATATAATGATACCATTAGGGGTTTTTGCTCTATTCCATAGCACAAAGAGACGTGTTTGGCCTTTTTTCAATCCGGCGCGATATTCACCAACAATTTGGGTACCTTTATCGAGAAGGACAACACGACCATTGTCTGATAAGATATCTCTGGAAACGATACAGCTGGCAAAACCTTGTTGATCACTGTTGATGGCTGTTTCTAAAATACAAGGGATAGAAGTTCCCATCGCGATGATGTAGTTTCGATTGCCAAGGGTTGAAGCACGAATACCTTCAAGCACTGTGGGTTTGAGAAGATGATTAAAACGTTGTGTCGTTTCATCAGGTTTACTTTCAAGTTGGTGAGGCAAAACACCATTATTTGTTTGTGAATCTATTTTGCCTTGTTGTGTATTTGCATAAGCTAATACAGGAGCACGTTGTGCTGCTTCCAACAGTGAGTCATCAGAATTTAATTGATTGATGTTTGGTGTTGGTAGCTCGACTTTTGGCAATAGAGCGTTATTTCGTTGAGGCTGTTCAAGGGGGGAAGGGGTAGGCTTTGCAGGGCGAAAAAGCTCTGTTTGTTTTATAACTTTTCCTTCTTTTGAAGATTCAATTGGTTGTTTTTTTTCTGTAACAAGTGTTGAATAGGCTAAATAAAGACAGACACTGAAAAGAATAATAAGAGCAATAGCTTTTCCTGCATTGTTCTGTTGACTTTTTCCTTGAGCATTTTTTATTGTATCGCGATCATTAATGCTTTTTTCATCCACGGTGTTATTCATGGCTGCTTCCTAGGTTCACTTTACGTTGTACAGATGGTGATGTCGTACCTGTTTCAGGGTTAATTCCTTCTGGTACGAACCTTTTATTAAAGATGCACAATACTTCATTCCCACGCCGTAGCGTGAATTGTGCAGCTGTTGCATGAACAATAACCTTGTTGCCTTTAATTGATTTGGGAATAAGCGCTTCTTGCCCATCAGGCGATACAATGTAAATGGCAGGGATTTCAATGTTGCCTAAAAAGGTAAAGGTTGTTGTTTTTCCATTATCATAGACAGAAGCAGGTTCAATGAGGGATGAACCTTGGGCTTCATAAGCCCAATTGCGTGGTCCAAAATCTTCATGGATATTTAAAACATCATTGACAAAGTTTTCTTCACGTTGTTTTGCTTTTTCTGCTTCGGCTAATTTCTTACGCAAGGCTTCATCTTCTGGATAACGAAACTTTACCAAGAAATATGTCTCATTGCCAGCTGAAACATCGCCTTCACGGATTTGCAGCTCGAATTGATAAGATCGTTGTGTTCCATCTTGACGGCTTGTGACAATTTGTAAATTGGTCACAGGTTGGATTTCACGTGGTTTGAGAAAAACAAAGTGACCAGCCGGTGCAACTTGCCAAGCAACGGAATTTCCAATTCCTACATAGGTTACTTCTTCGTCATCGGCAAATTCCAGCTGAACTGAAGAGCGAATGGAGCCAATGATTTGTACGACGTTGTAGGGGTCATAATTGACAAATCTGATGCGGTTATCTTTACGTGCACTGACAGGCGCTGTTTCTGCAAGTGAGAGGACAGTGTGAAAGTTGAGAGTGATCGTAAAAATTAAAAAGGTTGTTTGTAAAAGTCTGATCATTTTATCACCTCTGGATCAGATCTATATTCCGATACTTGAAAACCAAGAGGGTTGATGAGACGATCAGACGTTGAAATGTGTGCGTTCACGTAGGAAAAATTTAATATTGAAATCCAATGGGAAATATTTTCTTTTTCATTAAAGTCTCTGACCGTTTTATAGTAACGAACTTGGATAAGATCTTTGCTTATAAAAGAGATTGATTTTATTGTGACGGTAGCAATCATGTTATGATAAATATTTTGCGGACTTTCTGGATTATTGCCCGCGTACCATTTTGCAAAACGGTTTTGTTCTTTTGGAGAAGATAAAAGAGAAACTAAGCGAAAATTGTTTTCTGCTTCTGATGCTTGAAAACCTTCACGGGCACGAACATATTGGCTGGCAAAATAACGCGTTATCGCTTCATCATAGTCGTTAGGGGATTCTTTGAGGGCGCTTACAGTATCAATAATGCCTGTTGAGTTATCGACGCGGATAACAAAAGGCTCTACCGTTTTTAAAGGCGTCAAAGCTGCGACAGCTAAAGCCAGCGCAATCGTCATCAATCCAAAAAGCACTGTTAAAGCCATGGAAATTTTCATTCGCACGCGCATGCTATGCATGCGATCAATGTCAAATGAGCGCGCTTCTTTTATATATTCTTCAAGGGCATCACTTTTCACGCGTAACCTCCACAGTTTTATCAGATCGTGCTTCATGAATAACCGGCTTTAATAAAGCTGAATTGGCTGTTGCTTTTTCACTTTCTAAAGTATTGAGAATGATGGGAGTGGTAACAGTCCTTACGCTCTTTTCTGGGTGGACAACGTTTTGATTGTCCCAATTCCACTTATCTTTATTTAAAGCACGGGTATGTTTGCCATTGCAGCGTGGTGGTTTTTTGGGGCCACTCAAAGAGGCACAACCAGTAAGAGCGATTGTTAGGACCATAACAAAAGTTATTTTTCGTTTCATTTTTTGAACTCACAAATATCTTGGAATACAATGCATGAGAGCCTTTATTCTGGACACTTTTAAAAGTCTATGTGATTGGTTTTGTTGTAAGATCTAAGATGTTAGATCTTACCTGAAACAGGATCATGGCGCGTGCGCCAAAGGGCGCACGCAAGGCAAAAACAAAAATGCTTATTCTTTTAAAGAGGTGCTTTATCTTAAAACCGACCACGACCACCTCCAGATCTTCCTGCTTTTGCTGCCGCGCTTGCCACACCTTTAGTAGCGTTACCGGCAGCACCTGAGATTTGTAAAGCAGCATTTTTTACTGTATTAGCACTCGTTCTTGCACCATTGGCAAGCATTGTGAAAACCTGTCCCCCTGAAGAGACACCAGTGTTAAAGTATGGTCCACCAGAGGCCAGCGCTGTTGCAATACCGGGAAGCGCACGGAAGATAATAACCCCTATGATCGAAATGACGAGGACAGGGGGGAAAAGAACATAGATTGATTCATATGAAACTTTGAGAACCTGTAGAATAACTTGACATATAATTGTTCCAAGCATGATCACGAGAACCTGTAAAATGGTAAAATTGATCAAAGTTGTAATCCATGCATCGGTGTATTTTCGCGTTGCGTTGAACAAATACAAACTAATGAATAGAGGCCCAAGACCTATAATCATTACGAGAGCAACTTGTGCAAACATTTGCACAATAAAACCACCTATACAAAAAAGAATAACGGCTAAAAGCATGATAGAACCAAGAAGCCCCACAATGATCTTTTCAAAAAACCAAGCATTGTATAAAACTTCTTGATAGCGAGCATTTGCCTTTAACAAAATATAATCAAAAACATTGGAGCTTGCAGGATTGCTGTTAAGTGCATTCCCAATAGCGTTGGATAAATCATTGAAGAAAATATCCTTGACATAAGTATTAAATGTATCCGCATTCGTTGCCATTGTTGTCACAACAACGATTTTAACAACATTATTGAGAAGACTATGCATGGAAAGCGCAACGCGACCTGTCATAACATTATAGCCATAAAGAAAGATAAAAATGATTGCGGCGAGATTTAAGGGTGCTGAAATAGCAGAAGATAACCCTCTCACCGTTGTGTCCATCACATTATCGAGAGGGGTTAAAATATACCCAGAAACGCTTTCAAATGGAGAAAAACTAAAGTCTGACATTTGTATTCGTACTTCCAAGTTTTTCTTTTAATTGTTTTTCTTTTTCTTTTAATTGTGCCTCAAGGTATTTATGCTTTTGTTGTTCCATTTCTTCACGCATTTCGTCTTTTGTTTTCGTATCTCTTGCTTGAATCATATCAAGAGACTGAAGTTTTAAAGAAGCCACTTGAAGATCGGCTTGAAGAAGAGAAAGTTTTACTTGAAGCTCTTGTTGAAGAGCTTGAAGCTTCTGCAACTCTTCAAGGCTAGGTTTTTTTACAGCTTCTGTTGCTGTTGTATCTGTTTGTGACTTAAGTTGTTCAAGTTGATGACTTATTGCTTTAATTTTTTTTGCAGTTTCAGTTGCAGTTTTATATATGCTTTCAGCTGTTTCTGATTTTGCAGCATCTAATTTTTGTGTATTCTCGAGTGCTTGTTTATAATATTCATCCGCATCGGGTGTCGTTTGTGATATTGCATGAGAAATAAAAGAAAAAGATAACAGTGTAACTAAGCCATATTTTTTCATTGATTTTTTCTCCTTTGATAAAATATGGGCAGCCATTTGTCAGGGTCTGCTCCATATTCGTTGATAATTTCATTCATGAGTTCAATGTTTTTTGTTGTGCCGCTTAAAACGGCGATCTCATCATTCATTCCACGTAAGTTAAGTTCTGCAACGACGGAACTTTGTCCTTGTTTGACGAGAAAACGGCGGGATTCTCTGCTTAATTCTGACTGTATCAGTTCAAATTCACGCTCAGTAAGTTTGAAAGCTTCGACATAATCATTGTAATTTGCTTTTTGATTTGGAAAAAATATTTGGGTGGGGCACTGCTCAATAATTGTGTGCGCGATTGTTGAGTTCAAAGCATCTTTAGGGCTTTGTGTTGCAAAGAGCATCATGCCATTTTGTTTACGGATTGTTTTTAGCCGATCTTGCGCAAAAGCTTTGAATGAATCATCTTCCAAAGCTTTCCAGAATTCATCAACGACAATAATGATGCGCCGCCCATCAATCAAATCAAGAATGCGGTGAAAGAGATACATCATTAAGGGGCGCCGAATTTCTTCATTGTCTAAGAAATCGGTCATGTCATATCCAATGAACTGTGCATTTAAATTGAGATCATCTTGATCATTATCAAAAACCCACCCTAAATCATTGCCTCTAATCCAGCGTTGTAGTCGTATGGCGATACCTTCTTTTGATGTGTTGTCAAAAAACAGTTGAAGTGCACCAAGAGAGCGTTGTGTTGGGGGTAAGTTTTCTAAAGAATCGATGGCTTTGGCGATATCTTGTCGCTCTTCTTCTGTTACGATTTGCCCTTCAGCGCTTACCAGCTTTAAGATCCAATTACGAAGAAAGATTTTATTTTTTTCAGTGTATTCCATGCCCTTTAAGGGAGAAATCCCTGTGGGCTGCCCATTTTTTAGAGGTTTATATTTTCCTCCTCCAGCTCGTACAAAAATCTCTGCTCCTTGATCTTTGTCAAAAAAAACCATTGTTGGATTGTGTTTTTGTAATTGTGCAAGAAGAAAATTAACAATCACTGTTTTACCAGATCCCGATGGACCACAAACAAACGTATTTCCAAGATCGCCATAATGAAAATTAAAATAGTAAGGTGAACCTGCCTGTGTTTTTAGCAATGCGACAGCAGCTCCCCAAACATTATCGTTTAGTTTGCCAACAGGGAAAGAATGGAAGGGCGATAAAGCGGCAAAATTTCTGCTGGTAATAGCGCCTGAACGCGCACGATAGCTAAAGTTTCCAGGAAGCTGTGCCCACCATGCTGCTTCCAAGCCTAAATCTTCTCTGGCAATTACGGCTCCCCCATTGGTTAAATGGGCTCGTGCTTTTGATAAGTTTTCAGTCAATATTTTGGGATGATCAGCAAAAACAGCTAAAGAAATGTGATGCTCGCCCAAAACAAAACGGTTTGATTCTAAATCATCTAGCGCTTCATCGAGTGCATCAATTTGTGAACTAGCACGGTCAGCTGCATTGATCATTTGATTTTGCTTGCGGCTCATAATCGCACTGGCGGCCGCCTTACTTTTAAAGACAAAGGATTGTGTTAAAATGAATTCAAATGGTACCGTAAGCAAACCATCAGTCATACCAGGGCGTGTTTTAGAAGGGTATTCTTTCCATCCAAACATGCCAGCAAAGCGTTCATTACTTTCATGGCGAATTTCGATAATTTCTTTCCCAAAAATAACACGATCCGAGTAAATCGTTGAAGCAATAGTTCCAAATGTGAGAGGAATACGCTCACGTCTTCCCCCCACCAGCTGGTGGAGAAATTCACTTTGTTCAGAAAATAAAATACCTTCATGTTCATAGATTGATAGCAGACGGACTTCATACTCTTCTAAACCTTGCATAAGATCTTGACTTAACTCTTCGAGTTTACGAACAGCTTCCTCATCGGGTTCAGATTGTGTTTTCTTCGCTTTACTTAAGCGCTGAAAAAATGAAACCAGTTGTTCTGTTTTATCTACTGCGGGATTCCAAAGCAGTGAAATAAACAGATCATTTCTATATAGTTCTTGCGAAACCATTTTCTTTTTATATTTTTCATCTAATGTTGTTGCAAAAGATGAAAGAAAATGACCTTCTGGGTAGATCGTTTCACGGCGGCGGATGATGTGAGAATATAAAGCAACCCGTTCATCTGCAATATTTTTTAAAAGGGTGTTTAATTGGTTGTGTAAAGAATTTAATTGATCAATATCCGCAGTGTCAAAATTTACGCCCTCAACAGCCATCACAACCATTAAACAGCGCGAATTTAAAGCAACGACATGTTGGTTGATATAGCGTATATAGGGAATATATTCTTCAGGCAAAGTTTCCCGTTTCATTATTGACATCTGTTTCACCGGTTTGGCTCCTTCAGCTTAGTTCCTTATAAGTGCGGATAAGGCGTAAGGGGGAGGTAGAACCTCCTCCCCATCGGTTGAGGTTTTTTTGTTTTCCTCGGGTATTGAGCCAAGCAAATAATACGCGAAATTGGTTGTGATCATGTTTTGTCACTTCACGCAAAATAAAGTGCATCCCAATACCAAAACCAATCACGGTAAAACCACTCGTTAAAATAAAAAGAACGGACGTCGCCATGACATTGAGCGCCATCGCTTCCATTGTGACACCGGCAAACATGGACGGTCGTGTACAGGCAAGGAAAAGAGTGTCTTCGTTCATTTATGCCGTGCTCGCTAATTTACCGACAAGAGTAGGGGCACCAAAAACAATAGCAATACCAAGAACACAGTAAGCTGCTTTGCGTAAATCAATAAAGCCGTACATCCAGCCAATACCCACAGCAGCAACACATATAATTGCAATAAGCTTTGCCGTTGGACCCGTCATCATTGTGACAATGCTACCTAAAACACCTTCAAGTTTTGCGAAACCACTCCCATCAGCAGCAGGAGCAGCATAAGAAGGATCTGATACAAGCAATGCTGTAAAAAGCAGCATGGTCATGATAACGATAAAAATGATGTTCTGGGATCTATTATCTGTCATTTTACCTCTCTTTAACAAATAATATTTGTTCATATGTCGACATTCTATTGCCTCTAAAAACTGAAAAATGCTGTTATTTGATGACAGTTAATTCTTCTCGTTTGTTTGTTTTAAAAGCCTTGATAGTGGATCTGTTCACTCTCAAACTCTTTTTCTTAAAGAGACAGAAGTCTTTTCAAATTGAGATTGTGTTACATAAAAATGGCAATTTTAAGTTGTATTCATTGGTAAAGACAATAATATTAAAACAATGCAAGAAGGAATATTATTCTTTACAAAATGTAGTTAATATGCAACACAAATATCTGGATTTTTTCTTTAAAAACAAGGGTATTGGTGATATATAATATGAAAGGATAGAAAAACAATGAATTTTTTGAGTGAGCGTGTTAAGAAATGCTATTTAAATTGATTGTTATTATTTACATTATGGGTTCCATAGTGTGGGGATTAAGCCAATATAAAGATAAAATAGATTTCAGCATTTTTAAAACATTTGGGATGCAAGATATACAAGATATTCTCAATCTTTATCGAGAAGAAGAAAACCGAGAAGAAGAAAATTTGGTTAAATCTATCACCAAACAGCAATTAGAAAAAAATGAACTAGCTCTCGATTTGCAGAAGAGTGTTTCATCAAACGATGTTGCAAATAATACTGTTGTTTTTCATGGTAAGGCCTCTGTTACAAGTGGGGTTACATTTAAATTGCTGACGCCTGCTGCACAATCTTGGCGCTCATATATCACCCGTGATATTCATCTTTATGGTGTAGACACATGTGCACCACGCCAAAAAGCACGATTAAATGATCAAGAATGGCCCTGTGGTGCGGTTACAACGGCTTGGCTTGTCACCAAAACACTTGGGCAGGATTTATCCTGTAAACAGGCTTTGATGCACAATGGTGTTTATTATGCGCAATGTTTTGTTCAAGGGGTTGATTTAGCTGAGGCAGGTCTTACAGAAGGTATGTTGGTACTCTCAAAAGAGGGGAAAGATCCTATTCCAACCCAGTACCATCATGCGGAAGAAAAAGCACGCAACAACAAGATTGGTCTTTGGTCAAGTGATTTCACTGAACCTTTAAAATGGCGGCGAGATAATGGATCTTACAACCCCTTTGAAAATCCGTGATTGGCTTTAACGAACATATTTATTTAAATTTGTATAAAGGAAACTTTATCAATAAAATTGCACCAGACCATAGGGCAAAAGACCATAGGGCAAATTTGAATAAACCGTGAGATTATTTCCGTTTGTGAAGTAAATGAATAATACTTCCCTTTTCAAGGGAGGTTTGCTCTCAAAATCCCTCCTCTATTTTTACTTATGTGTTTTATAAAAGCAGGAAAATGTCATTGTTAGTGGCAAAGCATTTTTGAGTATTTGTGTTTGAAGGAGAAAATGAGACGATAAAAAACGCTCAAGAAATGGATTTCTAGAGCAGAGTTGATAAAAGTGAAAAATGAATAGATCTCAAAATGGCGTAACATTTGATATAACGGATAGAATATTTTACAGTGCCTTAAAAGAATTCATAGCAAAAGTTTTTTTCATCAGAATTTTGTCTTCAGGATTGGATCACGTTTTTTTACTTCTTTAAAAGTGATCAAACTGTTTCATTCCTTGAAAAGCTTTCATAATTATCTGCTTCTAAATTCAGACTTCGAAAAGATGGATTTCAAACAGACTCCACACGAAAAAATCTTCGTAAAAATGATTTGCATTGTTGATTGTTTCTATATATCACAAGACGTTTTTATTTAAGCATTTGATGGGGGAAACAATAATCAACATACAAATAGGTAAAAAGAGCTCATACTTTTTTGTAAAGGCTTTGTAGTCTATTGATCGTGATACTTAAGTATTATAATGCTCATAGGCTTTCTATAGGGCGCGGGGCGCGGTTCCTATCGCAATGTCACTATTTGAAATCAGTTGGAAAAAAACATTAGTGCGTCTTCTGATTTCGTCATTTTTACTCAGTTTGGGCTTTTTCTTTCTCATTGTGCTTTAATGACAAACTCATACGATGGCTGTTGTGAGCTCTTCTTGCGTTATTTTACTCAGAGTGTTCACTTTGAAAGCAAGCAAGTGATAGTAAGGCTGTATTCTCGTACAGTATGAAAATTTAGAACTCATTTGGGGGATGATGTTAACAGATAAGGTATTTAAAGAGGGGTAAAATGAAAAAAAATATTTTATTATGCATGGCTCTATTATTCGCTGTGGGGTGTGAAAAAAACTATAGCGTAGAAGATTTTAAGAAAGATGCAAAATTAAGGGAAGAATGGGGAAAGAAGTGTTTTCTTTCAGGACAAGCTGTTAAGGAATCTAAAAATTGTCAAAATGTTTTACAAGCAGATACTGAAATGTTTTTCTCGCCAAAGCTTAATTCTATAGATCGTGGTCATGCGTTTTAACGGTTATGCATACTCAACAGTAAAGTGTTATATAAAAATTCTAAAATAAAGAAGTTACGGTTCAACGAATAGTTTCTTCTTTAAATTTTATAGCGGAGATTTTTTATCATTTTTCATCTTTCAGATGAGCTTCCAAAATCATATTTGCAATCCTATTGTTTGTTTCATCTTTGTTAGATTGAGGATTATGATCATGAGAAAACTGGATAGCATTGTCTTATAGAAACATCTCTTAAGGCAGCCAATCCCATTTCACGGTGGTGTCCGTGAATGGTATATAAAAAGCAAGTAAAATAAAATAGTTATGTCTAATATGGGGGAATAGGTGAATCTTGATTCTATTGAGTTTTTTTGCCTCTATCCCTCATCTTTTTGGAGCTTTTTTATAGCTTCAAGAGCTAGTCTTTTACGATCTGCGCTCTTTGTGTAAAGAGATGCCATAGCATCATTTGTCCAGCCAAAAATTGCTTTGAGTTGTGATACTGTTGCACCAGAGTTAGCTGCGCGTGTTGCTGCTAATTTTCTTAATCCATGCGCCGATTTTTTAATGCCAGCCGCATTACAAGCGTCTCTAAATGTATCGCCAAAGCTTTCTTTGGAGAGTTTTTGATTAGTTTTACTACAGATGAATGTTTCTACTCCAATAGGACCAGCTTCAAGCGTTTTGGCTAATTCCGGTAAAATAGGTAGAAAGACATCTGTTTGGAATTTACTTTTCTCTGTCTTAAGATGAATGATATTATCTTTCACATCTTTCCAACCAATTCGTACCGCATCACCACGACGCAAGCCCGTATATAAAAGAACATCAATCCAAACGCGTTCATGGGTACCATGGGACCATCTTTGATAATATTTCTCAACATCTTCTTCTGTCCAAATAGGAAAGCCGCTTTTATTTTTAAGAGGAGGTTTTTTGACGCCTAAAGTTGGATTATTTTCCAAAAGACCTTGATCAATTGCCCAATTAAAAAGTCCATTAAGGGCTTTCAGAAAGTTTCTAGCCATTGCTGGTGTTTCTTTGCGCCGTTCAACACCGGCTATGATATGTTTCTTTTCAATTGCTTGGTATGGAATATTTCCTATGGAGTCGCATATCTTCATAAGAATGTATTCTTTTTGTTTCTTTGTAGTATTAGAGTAGCTATGCCAATTAGAGCTGTTAAAGTATTGTTTAAGCAGCCATGCAAATGAACCTTCAACAAGTTTACCGGTTTTGGATTTAGGAAGTATAAGTCCTTGTAACTCGGCAAGTGCGCTTTTGTAGTTATCAACAAACTCTTGCGTTCCATAGGTACCGCGTATTCTAATGCGTTTGCCATGACCAATACGTACATACCATACAATTTTGCCATGTTGAGTAATTTGTTTGACAAGATGAGGAGGGCGTGGTTTTGGCATAATCAATTTTACATCTTAGAGAGCGCGGTTTCGTAATATTCATTCTTTGACAAATCTAAAAGTTTGTCTGGATGCGCTGCTGAATTTGGTAGTGGAATATCGGATTTGAGATAGATAAGCAGTTCACCGGTAGGTTTGATTTCTACGAGTTCACAACCTTGTTTTTTAGCTTCTCTTAAAGCGCGTGCAATGGCTGGTTGCGTTATAGCAGCTGGACGAGGCGCCATATCTTTTCTCCTTACATTGAGATGCAATTCACGTGTGGCGTGAATCACGCTTGTGTTGAAAGTTGTTAGGAAGGGTGGGGGTGCTCGTAGATATGCGGGGAACAAAACACCCCCATAAGGTTAAGCAGCTTTTGTTGAGAGTTGTTGTATCTCTCGTTCTATCTCTGCTAAAAAGGCTTCAACAGCTTGATTGATCTGTTCAATTTGTTGATCATCACGGAGAACACGCTTGACTTTCATGCGTAAGTGAAAGAATTCCCCCGTAAAACGTGGGTCATAGCTTACGAAATCACACCATTTTCGTTCTGTACAAGCCATTTGGAATTGCATTTGTGCGTGATATTCTGGTTTGATTTCGTCACCTATACAAAAGCGCATATGTGTTACTGATCTCGGGCATTTGACTTCGATTAAACCGTCTTCTCCAATGAGACCATCGGGGCTAGCCCCCGCCATTTCTATTGTGGGGTGTTGGATAAAGCCGCACTTTGTTATATCGGCATCATAAATGAAGCCATATTCTCTCAAGGCATCATCTTCATGTTCGATACCCCATCTCATATCTTCAGTTTCATAATAGGGGCTTGTTTCGCCTGTTAAGCGCTCTGTTATGAGTTTGATTTTGTAGTCTTCATATTTGCTTGTAGGCAATCCTTTTGCTGTCTTACTGATAATGTTGTAAACATTAGATGCGGTGACTTTACCCAAGCGTGCTTGGAACCATTCTGCTGTTCTTTGTTCCATCTCACACCACCGTTCTTTGTTCTTGTGGTGCATATTCTATATCTTGGACGTGAATATATTCGGCATCTTGTATAGGCGCTTCTATTTGCTTTTGTTGTAGGAAAGATTGTTCTTTTTCATGCTGTCTCTTTTGCAAAACATCCAAAATCCTTTGTGCTCTTTCATCAGGAAGATCTTCAAGCTTTTGGACTCGTCCATACTCAAGCACTTTTTCTTCTTCTGTTTGAGTGATGTTTATTAATTGTTTGATTTGCGTAAGCACGTCATAAGAAACTAACTTCGTTTGTACGTTATGGTTTGCTTCATGGATACGTGCGGCTTCATCTTCTTCATAAATACCGGAAAGCCCGAAAGCATAGCGAGCACACTGTATAGTAGCTTTATGGCGCAACATACGTGCGGGGTATTTTTTCCAAGGTTCACTTTTTTCTTGTTCGCATTCTTTGCGATATTCGGTGACTTCGATAGGGTCTTTAATCCCTTTGAGACGAATAGCACATTTGATAGCAATGATATTCCCATCCTCATTGAGTTGATCTTGAAAGGTCATGCCATCAAAGTCAGGATTTGATTTGATGATCTTTATCCAACCGTCGATAGAAACAACGGGTATGATGCCGCCGCCTCTTTTAGGGAATGCATAGATTTCTTTTGTTAATGGGTTTAATCCATAAGTATTGGCAACAGAGATAAAAGCAGCGAATTCTTCATGAGAGAAGTTATGATTGATACATGTTTTGATAATAGTTTCACGAAATTCATCATGAGAAAACCCATATTTGCTTGCCATGGTTGTTAAAGGAGAATTTGTCATGTTGGTTTCCTTGATTTGCGCGCAATTCACCCGTGGCGTGAATCACGCATCTGTTAAAAGGCTGGTTTGTTGTTAAATTTTTATGTCTTGAGGAATTCTCGTGTTTCCGCGAATATTAGCTAATCCACGAATTTCGGCATTTCTAAAAATCTTGACTGCGTCATAAATGCGAGCACTATCATAAACTTTTGCATCTCCAAAAATCTCAACATTTCCATAATTAACATCATCCTCATACGTGAAATTGGAGCATGATATAATGACATCACCATAAACTTTAGCATTGTTATAAATGAGAGCAGGACCACAAATTATTGCGTTCCCATATACACGAGCATTGTCGTAAACCTTGGCACTATTCTTTATTCGTGCATTCTCAAAAACTGCTGCGTCACCATAAATACGTGCGTCATTGTAAACTTCTGCATCACCGCAAACATGAGATTTGTCGCGAACAACAGCATCACCAAAAACATGTGCACTACCAGAAACCTTGGCATTACCGTAAACAACAGCACGACTGTAAACTTGTGCATCAGAATAAACTGAAGCATTTCCACTAATACAAGCGCCATCAAATATCTTAGCATTATGAAAAATGGTAGCGCTTTCATACACCTTGGCATCATCATACACCCAGCAATTACCTTTATGACCTAAGTTATATTCCTTTTCAATAAAACCACCAAGATCTCCTTTTTTGACATCATCAAAATCCCTTAAAGCACGAATACGGTGAAGAGTTTTTCCATCAAACTGAATTGTTTCATCAGTAAGTTTGTATTTCTTTTTCATGGTTTATTTCCTTGATTTGCGTACAATTCACCCGTGGCGTGAATCACGCTGGTGTTTAAAAATTGGTTTTTCGGTGTTAGAAACGGCTTATGTAGCTTATATCGCTTGCTGAATAGTCACTTTCGTAGATGATTGAATTGCGTCCACGAATTTCAAGATTACCAGAAATATTTACATTATCGAAAATATATACTCCATCTAGAATTTTC
>NZ_JBHIMP010000101.1:0-933 GCF_042194175.1 Bartonella sp. MR168JLCBS
TACGGGTAATCAGCTTTATATGATGAGCAACCAGCTTGCTGCTTATTTTGGTGGTGGTGCTGGATATGAGAATGGGAAGTGGTTGGATCCAACATTTATGCTTCACCAATTGGGTCCTGATGGCAGTGTTGTTGAGAAGAACTATAAGACTGTAGCGAATGCTTTTGGTGGTGTTGATAGCAGTTTGTCTAATCTCAATGATCGTTTGAAGGCTGTTGAACAAGGGGCATCTCCGGTACCTCCGTCTTCTGATTCTGATGTGTTACATTGGAATGAAGAGAAGGGCGGGTATGATGCGAGCCATAAGGGTCAACCTGGTAAGATTACGGAAGTGGCTGATGGTAATATTGCGCAAGGTTCGAAGGATGCAGTCAATGGTGGACAGCTTTGGGAAACCAATGAACGTCTCTCTAGTGTTGAACAAAAGGTTGATGCTATTGAGCAAGGGATTGGTCAGGTTGTTGATGGTGCTGTTAGCTATGACCGAGATGAGCATGGGAATAAAACGAATAAAATCAGTTTACAAGGTGGTAATGCTGGTGAACCTGTAGTGATTGATAATGTTGCGGATGGGAAGATAGAGAAGGGTTCGAAAGAAGCAGTGAATGGTGGTCAGTTGCATGACTATACGGAACAACAGATGAAGGTTGCTCTTGATGATGCGAAAAAATATACGGATGAACGTATCAAGAATATCACTGTTGATGCCATTAATGATGCTGTTTCTCAGGCTAAAGACTATACAGATATGAAGTTTGAGGCTTTAAATTATGGTATTGAGGGTGCCCGGAAAGAAGCGAGGCAAGCAGCGGCTATAGGTTTAGCGGTATCTAACTTACGTTACAATGATACACCTGGAAAATTAAGCATTGCATTTGGAAGCGGCTTATGGCGTAGTCAAAGTGCATTTGCCTTTGGTGCAGGTTATACATC
>NZ_JBHIMP010000101.1:943-1286 GCF_042194175.1 Bartonella sp. MR168JLCBS
TGAAGATGGTAAGACCCTTTCTAGTGGGTCGATAACGACTTCTGGTGGTCATTGGGGAGTTGGTGCTGGATTAGGCTTAACACTGAATTGATACTACAAAGACAGCTATGGTAGCGCAATTCCGTTCACCTCTGCCTAAATAAGGCAGAGGTGAAGAGTTTTGATAGAATTAAAAAGGGATTATACAAATTTATTTAAGATGCATAATTATAAATCTAATTGCAAAAACTTCAAAGAATACTGGCCACTGTATAATTATCATAAATAAAAATAAATGTTCATTTGCATCTAAATTAGGATTATTAATTTTTTTCTTGCTATTTTATAGTATTTGCTATAAAGG
>NZ_JBHIMP010000102.1:0-1286 GCF_042194175.1 Bartonella sp. MR168JLCBS
TTTTTGTTTTTGTTGTTGTTTCATTCTTTGCAGTAAAGCCAACTGGTAACCATTTCTTTACTCAAAGAGAGAATGAGACAACAATGAGCGATGTCATGACTGCTTTTAAAGACACTTTAAATGATTTAGGAACATTTTGTGAACGTAATATAGAAGCTTGCAAAGTTGGAAAATCCTTTCTAAGCTCACTGAGTGAACGTGCATATTATGGTGCAAAAGCGGCCTATGAGTATCTGGGAAGTATATTAGGTGACAAGAATATGGCTCAGCCAGAAAATACTTCTCCTAAGGTGGATGCACAAAAACGCACACAAAGACAGAATTATCCAACACTACCTTGAAATAAAAGTTTTTAACGCTCACTATGGTTTTATGCTAAGAGGAATAAACGCTTTTTTTGTCAATCAAATGCATCGACATGATCATCAAAAAAACAAAACGGAACTGAGGTTATGGCAGAAACGATCGATGATATTATAGAAAACTTTTCTCTTCTAGATAACTGGGAAGATCGTTATCGTTATGTAATTGAGCTTGGCCATGAATTACCGCCTTTTCCAGAAAGTGCCAGAAACGATTCTCATAAAGTTCCTGGTTGTGTAAGTCAAGTGTGGCTTTTATCTTCACGTGATAATTCTGAAAATCCAATATTAGCGTTTCAAGGCGATTCTGATGCCCACATTGTGCGTGGACTTATCTATATTCTTTTCGCCTTCTATTCAGGAAAAAAAGCTTCGGAGATTCGTGATGCCGATGCTGAAGGATTCTTTGAAATACTTGGTTTAAACGAAAATCTCACACCACAACGATCAAATGGTCTTAAATCGATGATTGAACGGATTCGTAACGAGAGTCATTTATGAATCAAACTCTTGTAACAAAAACTATCCAAAACTTTCATAGAAAATATGCCTGCTAAAAAGCACTTTGTATATACTGGATCTAACCATTTTTAAAATGCGATTACTTGGTTTTCTTCCGTTTGCTTCTGCGTCCAAGCCCCATTTCTTTCGCCAAAGCTGAGCGTGCCTTTGCATAATTAGGTGCAACCATAGGATAAGAACTGTCCAACTGCCACTTTTCACGATATTCTTCTGGCAACATTCCATAATGTGTCATGAGATGACGCTTCAAAGACTTAAATTTCTTCCCGTCTTCAAGGCAGATGAGATAATCGGGAAAGATCGAACGTTTTGGGTTAACGGCAGGTCTTTGCTTTTCAACTTCGACTTCTGTTAACTCTACGTTCCCTGCTTTACGGAAAGCGGCATGAACATCAGTAATCA
>NZ_JBHIMP010000103.1:0-1282 GCF_042194175.1 Bartonella sp. MR168JLCBS
TGGTTGTCGCTAAAAATGACCTTGCTCACAAAAATCTCAGTGCCCAATTTTCTGACCACGGACGCACCAGCGCTTTAGATCGACGTTATCACGCCTTGATTTGGGGATCTCCCAATCGTAATGTTTGGAAAATTGATGCACCCCTTGGCCGTTCTCCCCATAACCGAACAAAGCAAGCTGTCATCTACAGCCAAAACCCTCATGCTCGTCACGCTGTTACCCATTTTTCTCTCCTAGAAAAATACGGGATATGCTCAGATAAAACATCTTTTGCTAGCCTTCTGGAATGTCGTCTGGAAACCGGACGTACCCACCAAATTCGTGTTCATATGGCCCATATCGGACATCCGCTCGTAGGTGATACTGTTTATGGAAACGCTTGTAAAACAAAATCAAATATGCTTAAACCTATCATTAAAAATGCAATTGATCAATTCAACCGACAAGCTCTCCACGCAGCCAGTCTTACCTTTGAACATCCCGCTACAGGTAAAATTATGTCTTTTTCTTCACCAATCCCTCAAGATATGGCTGAACTTATCAAGTATTTTAAAGAAATGAATTGAAACTTTTAGCCTTCTCATGATTTCACAATAAAATATCTCTCTTTGAACAAAATTGAGAATTATGGTAAGGTAAATGCGTAGAGGTATTTAATATCTGAAAATCGAATTTGCCTTATCAGGGAATTCATTGCAAAAGGAGGGTGCTGTATGGCCCATATAAATCTGCTATCAGTAACAACAGGTGACGGAGGATTGAATCGTTACCTGGAAGAAGTACGTCGCTTTCCAATACTTGAGCCAAAAGAAGAGTACATGTTAGCTCAACGTTATCGTCAACATAACGACCTAAAAGCTGCACATAGATTGGTAACCAGTCATCTACGCCTCGTAGCGAAAATCGCAATGGGATATCGCGGCTACGGACTACCCATTGGGGAAGTTATTTCAGAGGGCAATGTTGGACTTATGCAAGCTGTTAAACGTTTCGAACCAGAACGAGGTTTGCGTCTTGCAACCTATGCAATATGGTGGATTAAAGCATCAATCCAAGAATATGTATTGCGGTCTTGGAGTTTAGTAAAAATAGGGACAACCGCCAATCAAAAGCGCTTGTTTTTTAACCTTCGTAAGTTAAAAAGTAGGCTTCAAGTGCTTGACAAGGGTGATCTTAATGCAGAACAAGTAAAGGAAATTGCAACCCAACTGAATGTCACAGAAGATGAGGTTATATCGATGAACCGTCGACTTTGTGGTGACACTTCACTCAATGCACCTCT
>NZ_JBHIMP010000104.1:0-1280 GCF_042194175.1 Bartonella sp. MR168JLCBS
CTTTTTCAGCCACTTTGTCAATCAAGTTAGTGAATTGATTATCTGTTAGTGGATTGCTTATCAGCGTGCTTACCAGCTCATTAGGCATTTTTATTATCAAATCTGCCAGATCTTTCTGATATAGCCCTGTAGTTAATGCAATTGAAGTAATAATGCTGATTCGCAGGCAACGGCTCAAGAATCCAGAGACTGGCATATCTATTGCCCCACGCATAATGAGCCATCCATAGACGATGAAGGCGATGGTAAGACTGATGGATACGAAGGGGGTCATTGTAGCAATGGCCTTTGATGAAATACCCGTGACATATGTTGTTATTGCCTGATCAATTTCAGTGAACAGTTGCGTAAACATTGTGAAAGCCATGGCATTCCTCTTTAATGAATTTCATCTTTCCATCATTTAGGACAGTGATGCATATTGCGCATTTCATTTGCATTTATGCAATTTGCTTCGCGCATTTTTTCATCAAAATCTTTTTGCGGTGGAATCAATCCCAAGTGTGTCCCTTTGAATTGTTGGGACAACACTGAAATTATAGACACTGGTTTCTACTTCTGAGAGCAGAAAAAACCGGTGACATAGGAGAAATTCTTATAAAAAACTTCATCGGATAAAGCGTATAGTTGGCATTTCTTTGCTTTTACTGTTAAGAATCTTTAGATTGCGTTTTTGTTTTTGTTGGCTTATAAGCTCCTGTTCTGTATTGCGTAAATATGCAACCATTTGCAATTTTGTTGCTTCATTTTGGATCATGGCTAGTTTGCCCTTGATCTGAGCCTGCAAGTCAGCAGGGTTTTTCAGATCCTTTGTTTTGTCGATTTTGTTTAACAACTCTAAAATTTTTTTAGAGCGATTCTCTGTTTGCTGAAAAGCTTGCAAGCTTATAGCTTTATCAACCAACGCTGCATACTCGCTACGTTTCTCTATAGATTCACGTGCTCCAGCAAGAGAGGTAGAAACTTCTTCCTCTTCTCTCCGAATCTTCTCAAATGATGCAGATATATCTGCATGTTTTTTCTTACTATCATAGACCAATTGTGGATCTTTGAAAAAAGAGTTGGTATATTTTTCTTGTGAAGTACTGGACGCTTTATTTTCCATTATGGACTGTTGCATTTTTTTAGCTTGTTCCAGTTGCTGTCTATTTACCTCGAGATGTTGTTTTATTAAAGCTAGCAGTAAGGCATTGTCTTTATTGCCTTGTATTGAGGGTTTACCTGTCTGTTGGGGGGACAACGGACCAAATAAATTTGGTACTGTTCGGCTTAAATCCGCT
>NZ_JBHIMP010000105.1:0-280 GCF_042194175.1 Bartonella sp. MR168JLCBS
CGACTTCATTCAATTATATGCGCTTTTATGATCGGATCAATAAGAGCACATGCAATTTTAAACGTTGCTTCTATACCTAATTCTGACGTATCAAGCAAGTGGGCATTTTGCGCTGATTTTAGCGGGCTTTGTGTGCGGGTTATATCGCGACTGTCACGTTGTTCAAGATGAGCAAGAATCTCATGATAGTCTGCTTGGGCTCCTTTCTTTAAAATTTCTTGATAACGACGTTTTGCACGCGTTTGAATATTGGCTAGAAGATAAAACTTAATATCAGCAT
>NZ_JBHIMP010000105.1:309-542 GCF_042194175.1 Bartonella sp. MR168JLCBS
CTGCCAGGGAAAATTCTAGCAAAGTCGCGTTGTTTTGCAACAAGAATGTCACGTAAAGCTGGTATGAGTGCTATTTTTGAAGCAGCTTCGCCAAGTTCATGAGAAGAAAGAAGAGCTGGCTTTAAAGTGTTAAAATCAAGTTTTTTAGCATAAGCAAGTGCACTTTTTTCATCATTGAGAGCCAATTTTTGTTGTAAAAGCGCATGGGCAACACCGCGATAAGTGAGGCCAGT
>NZ_JBHIMP010000105.1:625-889 GCF_042194175.1 Bartonella sp. MR168JLCBS
TGCTAATGTTCCTTTTCCTGAGGCTGCTGGTCCATCAATTGCAATCACAAAAGGTTTCAAGAAATTTTCCCCCCAAGTTGTTGTATAAAAGGGATAAATTCTGGAAAGCTAGTGGCAATCATTCGTTTATCATCAATGGTAACAGGTTTTTCTGATACCAGTCCGAAGATAAGAAAGGACATTGCAATCCGATGGTCAAGATGTGTGGTGACATGTCCACCACCCAATCCTTTTGCCGAGCTTTTTCCATGAACAATGAGAAAA
>NZ_JBHIMP010000105.1:945-1275 GCF_042194175.1 Bartonella sp. MR168JLCBS
TGCAGACAGTCGATCTGATTCTTTAACGCGTAACTCATCAATTCCTAGCATAACTGTTTTGCCTTCAGCAAAGGCTGCTGCTACCGCCAAAGCGGGGTACTCATCAATCATTGATGGAGCTCGTTCCTTGGGCACAGTTACGCCTTTTAGCATTGATGATTTTACTCGTAGATCGGCAACATTTTCTCCACCTGTTTTGTGTTGGTTCAAAAGTTCAATTTTAGCATCCATTTCCCACAATGTTTCGATAAATCCCATTCGAGATTTATTGATAAGAACATTTTCAATGGTGATATCAGAGTTTTCTACAAGAAGTGCTGCGATAATTGG
>NZ_JBHIMP010000106.1:0-260 GCF_042194175.1 Bartonella sp. MR168JLCBS
CACACGATAAGGAGCAGTCATCGATTCATCAAAGGCAGAAACAGTATTCGATGCAATTTTATCGCTCGCAAAATTAACAGACGTTGCATCTTTTTCTGAAATTTTTGTGTTGACCTGCTCCAACATAAAGGGTTCACACTCAAAAAATGCGTTATCAGAAAGATGAAAAACAGGTGTTATTTTTTGCATCACATTATCTGCTTGTAATTTATGCTTCCCTGCATCCTCCTCAAGCGGCGTGCTAACAGTTTGCCGTGACA
>NZ_JBHIMP010000106.1:326-1273 GCF_042194175.1 Bartonella sp. MR168JLCBS
GAATTAATCACCCTTTTTGTCGATGGGGAATTTGTTGTTTTCTTGTTACAGTGTATAATGTTCGCGAGATTTTTTCGCTCTTGCTTCGTAAAAACTTTAAACTGTTTCGCAAAAACTGGATCTGTTTCTATGCGACGACGCAAAATCTCAACTTCTGGTGTTCGTGTAAAACGCACATTCTGCCCAAGCATAAATGCTTTTTTCCATATTTCCGGATAAGGAAATATTTCAGCAATCTTAGCAGATGAATTTCTTTCTGATTTACCTTGTGTACTCTCATCAGAAAAAGAAGATGTAGAAATAGATTTTGTTTTCGAATTATGCATGATACCCAACAAACTTATAGAAATGAAAACAATTGCCTCTTCAAAAAGAAAGAATGCATAGAGACTATAATACGAAGGTTAATAACCTTTTGCTGGCTGTCACTTTATTAACGAAAAAAAAGAATGCTATAATTCCTCTTAATGAGGCTTCCTCCACGCTTAATGCCGTGGTATCATCCAGTTATACTTATTCATTTTAAAGAAAAATCTATGAGAAAAAATGACAGAAAAATTGCTAATACTTTTCTTTCTTTACCTCTTTCATACAAACGATTAGTAAAAAATACAAAAATTTAGTATAAGCAGTACCTTTTCAACTCTCCATGCCTGGTTTTCATAAAAAAATCCAATTTCTTTACCTTCGAAAATTATCCTTGTTATCCTTGCAAAAAAAAGTCTCAAATAGAAGGTAACTCAACAACACAGAAATAAAAAATAGGGAGTGTATCATGTTTAATAAGCGGAAATTTTATATCAATGGTCTATGGGATGATCCAACCACTCCTCACGATTTACACGTCATTGACCCCTCGACAGAAGAAATTTGTGCTGTCATTAGTGTTGCCAGTACAAAAGACGCAGATAAAGCAATTAATGCTGCTAAAGCCGCTTTTCAAAATT
>NZ_JBHIMP010000107.1:0-1269 GCF_042194175.1 Bartonella sp. MR168JLCBS
GCTTTTAAGCGTCCAATTGCTTGCGTACAACGAAAACGCTCTGCTAAAATATGAATCAACATTGTATCAAAATTATCAATAGATGTTCGTAAATACGTCAATTCACTCAATATTTTTTCCTGCATCATCCTTCCTTCCCTCTTTGCATCTTATTTTTTCTTGGGAGGCTGAGGAAAATTCCCCCCTATGATCGGTATTGCCATTGGAAAAACCAGGAAAGAGAGAACCACGCCCCGGAAGACCGGGTAAGACTTTCTTTCCATGACCACCTTGAATCTGTTTCTGATATGTTGAGAATTGCTTTGGATCAAATTGCGATAAATCGGGCATAGTTACAGAATCTCCATTTAAAGCTCCCACACCCCCAAGCCCCATTTTAGAACCAAATGCCCCAAACATTTTTTTCATCAAACCGCCTTTACCCTTACCTCCTATGACTTTCACCATATCAGCCATTTGGCGATGCATTTTCAAAAGCTTATTAATATCAGCAGTACTCGTGCCAGAGCCCTTAGCAATCCGTTGTTTACGACTATGTTTCAAAATCTCTGGATTGGCACGCTCGCAGGACGTCATTGATGAAATAATAGCCAATTGACGATTAAACAAACGGTCATCAAAACCCGCGGCGGCAAGTTGATTTTTTACCTTGCCCAACCCTGGCAGCATTTCCATAAAGCCGCCTATTCCCCCAAGTTTTTTCATTTTCTGTAATTGTTCTGCAAAATCATTTAGGTCGAATTTTCCAGCTTGCATTTTTTTTGCAAAAGCGACCGCTTTTTCATGATCCATCGTTTCAGCAGCTTTTTCCACCAAAGAAACAATATCGCCCATTCCAAGAATCCGATCAGCAATGCGACTGGGATGAAATTCTTCTAAATCGTCTATTTTTTCTCCGATTCCAATTGCTTTTATCGGCTTTCCCGTAACAGCACGCATTGAAAGAGCGGCACCACCGCGGCCATCACTATCCATACGTGTTAAGATAATCCCTGTAATCCCTACACGCTCATCAAAAGAACGTGCAAGGTGAACAGCATCTTGACCAGTAAGACTATCGGCAACCAACATAATTTCATAAGGAAGGCAAGAATCTTTAATTTGAGCCAATTCGAGCATCAAAGCTTCATCGATATGGTTGCGGCCTGCTGTATCAAGAAGCAGCACATCATAACCGCCTAATTTGGCTGCTTGTACCGCACGTGTTGCGATATCGATAGGAGATTGTCCTGCAATAATGGGCAAACTTGCAAGTTTTGCCTGTTCTCC
>NZ_JBHIMP010000108.1:0-1267 GCF_042194175.1 Bartonella sp. MR168JLCBS
TATGATAAATTGTATTGATAGAGGGCTTTCACAAGAAGGTGAGTTGCCGGGCGGATTGCGCGTTCCAAGGCGTGCTAAAAAATTGCACGATAAGCTTTTGGAAAATCGCAAAAAGAATCGAAATCACCCTATCTGGGCAAATGACTGGCTTTCTGTGTACGCTATAGCGGTGAATGAGGAAAATGCAGCAGGTGGTCGTGTTGTTACTGCACCCACGAATGGCGCAGCTGGTATTGTGCCTGCAGTTTTGCGTTATTATCTTCAATTTAATGATGATTCAGATCGAGAGGGAATACATAATTTTTTATTGACAGCAGCAGCTATTGGTGGTGTCATTAAACACAATGCTTCTATTTCTGGTGCAGAAGTTGGTTGTCAAGGGGAAGTTGGAACGGCATCTTCAATGGCAGCCGCAGGGTTGACTGCAGCGTTGGGTGGTACACCGGCTCAAATTGAAAATGCCGCGGAGATTGCACTTGAGCATCATTTGGGAATGACATGTGATCCAGTTGCAGGTCTTGTACAGGTTCCTTGTATTGAGCGCAACGCAATGGGTGCTGTTAAGGCGGTGACTGCTTCTTCTCTTGCGTTGCATGGTAATGGAAGGCATTTTGTTTCTCTTGATGCTTGTATAGAAACAATGCGCCAGACCGGATATGATATGAGTGAACGCTATAAAGAAACGAGTAAAGGTGGCCTCGCAGTCAATGCAATATCCTGTTAAAATGCGCAACAATATTTTAATCTGATAAATTTCTTACAGCTTGTTTATTGATAAAAGAGTTGCACTTTAAAATTGCTTTGTGTGTTGAAAAGAATACAAGTTTAGAAAAGGACTTAGGTGATTTTGCGTAACATCTATGTCACGTGGGTGCCTTTATGAGTTATTGAAGAGGATTTTCCTCATTGAGTTACGCACAGCAATACCCAATAAGAAGAGTTTGCATATAATAGGGAAGCCAACTTTTTTCTTATGAAAATGTATCAAGAGTAATCTTTGATATTAGATCCAAACGTGAGCTAATATCTTGTATTTTCGACGTATTTTTTGGAAGATTTTATTGAGAAGCTGAAAACGCTAACTCAGAGAGTTGAATAGAAACTTGCAGTACATCTTGCAGTACATTTTATAAATTTAAGGAAGACGTGTGTCTGCGAAAGGATTTGTTAAGATGGTAGACAATACGGGGCATAAAGGCTCTTTAGCAAAATAACTCTTACGGAAATTGCTTATAGAGTTAACCATTTGTTGCACCTAGACAAATTT
>NZ_JBHIMP010000109.1:0-1263 GCF_042194175.1 Bartonella sp. MR168JLCBS
GAGGATATGGTTGATCGTGCAGCGGCGATCGCTTTTCAAGAAGGCTCTTGCCAAGGAGGAGATCGATTCCTTGTGACAGCTGGCGGCCCACTTGGAAAACCTGGCTCTACGAATTTACTGCGCATCGCTTCTGTTTCTCAAGATGGAACAAAGGGCGTTTGAATGTTCACGTGAGTGATATTTTTGGGGGAGTGCCCGACCAGAGCATACCCATTATTGCTTTATCATCTATCGTGAAAGCACAGCAACTGGCTTTCGTGTTGTCTGCTGCATGCATGTCTGGTTTTTATACTGAAAAAGCCGTGCTGATGATGGACCGAATCGCCCAGCAAATCGAGCAAGATCGCACTTATGCTGCTGTGGTTGGTGCATAACATTTGCACCAGAGTCAACGGGAACAGATGTTTTTCGTCTTAATATGAGTCACACAGATCTTAAAATAATGTGTGATTTGGTGAAGCGAATCCGGAAGGTCGAAAAAACCGTTCGCTGACCAATCGGTATTTTCGTGGATCTCCAGGAACCTAAGTTGCATGTCGGCTGTTTTGTTAAAGGGCAAGAGGATTTACGTGTTGGGCAAAAATTTACATTGGATGATCGTGATGTTCTTGGTGATGTACAGCGTGTTTTTTTTCCGCACAGCGAGGTGTTAGCGGCTGTTAAACCCGGTGATCGGTTATTGCTTGATGATGGGAGGCTAGAATTATGCGCTGAAGTGTGTGACGGTCATTCTGTTCAGTGTCGTGTGGTTGCTGGAACCCATATTTCTGATCGAAAAGGGGTTAGTCTTCCCGATACGGTTTTGCCTTTTTGTCCAATGACGCCAAAGGATAAGGCTGATCTTCAGGCAGTTTTGGAACAGTCTGTTGATTGGGTTGCTCTTTCTTTTATCCAGCGGCCGGAAGATATTATATCAGTGCGCCAGTTGACAAAAAGCAAAGTGTCTTTGATGGCTAAGATCGAAAAGCCTCAAGCTTTGGCGCATAGAGAAGAAATTATTGATGTATCCGATGGTATTATGATTGCACGGGGAGATCTCGGAGTGGAAGTACCGTTGGAGAGGATTCCAGCCATTCAGATGGAACTTATAAAAGCTTGTCGTTTAGCGGGGAAACCTGTCGTTGTGGCTACGCAAATGCTCGAATCAATGATTACATCATCTGTTCCGACACGGGCAGAAGTTTCTGATGTCGCTACAGCAGTTTATGCGGGAACTGATGCTGTAATGTTGTCTGCTGAATCAGCATCTGGTCTTTATCCTGA
>NZ_JBHIMP010000110.1:0-1262 GCF_042194175.1 Bartonella sp. MR168JLCBS
CCACGTCTTGCTGAAGATGTTGCAACTTATTTAAATACTCCCTTAGGTAAAGCAACAGTAAAGCGCTTTGCTGATCAAGAAATTTTTGTAGAATTACATGAAAATGTACGCGGACAAGACGTGTTTGTTTTGCAATCTACATCCTATCCTGCAAACGATCATTTGATGGAATTGCTCATCATGATTGATGCCCTTCATCGTTCTTCGGCGCGTCGTATCACAGCTGTTATACCCTATTTTGGTTATGCCCGGCAAGACCGCAAGCCTGGACCACGTACCCCCATCTCCGCAAAACTTGTTGCAAACTTGATTACTGAAGCAGGAGCCCATCGCGTTTTAACATTAGACCTTCATGCAGGGCAGATCCAAGGTTTTTTTGATATTCCCACGGATAATCTCTATGCTGTTCCTGTTATTTCTCGCGATGTCAAGGTGCATTATTCTCTTGAAAATGTTATTGTTATTTCACCTGATGTTGGTGGTGTAGTACGTGCACGTTCCTTAGCCAAGCGCTTGAATAGTTTGCTAGCTATTGTTGATAAACGTCGTGAACGCCCTGGTGAATCAGAAGTTATGAATATCATTGGAGATGTCTCAGGAAAAGATTGTCTTTTGCTGGATGATATTGTTGATTCAGGCGGAACCCTATGCAATGCAGCAAGCGCTCTCCTTAAACACGGTGCGAATAGCGTCACAGCTTACATCACACACGGTGTTCTTTCTGGAAATGCTATTGAACGTATTACCCATTCAAAAAATAAAAAATTTGTTTTTACTGATTCAATTATGCCAACGGCAGCAGTTGAGAATGCACATAATATCCGCGTTTTACCAATTGCCGACCTTATTGGAGAAGCAATTGCAAGAACAGCAGCAGAGCAATCTGTCTCAAGCTTATTCGGTTAAGTTGTCCCTTTGAAATCTCCCGGTGCTGTTTCTACACCAAGATCAGTAAAAGCTATAATGCGTTGACCGTTTAAATACGTATGGAATAACAACAAGTCTACGCTCTTCGAAGTAGGTTAAAAATCGGCGCAATAGCCAACTTAAGCCGAAATTGAGAGAGACTAAAAGAAACTCCTGACATACCGTTTATACAGTAACGAACCAAGAAATCTTTATAAAGAACCGCCATCGAACGATGAGGCAGCTTCAGGGTCATCGATAATTTCCCGAATAACCCGTTCTGCTGAATATCACGATCAACATTAGAGAGTTCAGGAAATAAACCTGGTTCTTCCTCTAACAATTCCTGTTTTTTC
>NZ_JBHIMP010000012.1:0-42423 GCF_042194175.1 Bartonella sp. MR168JLCBS
TCCATACAAACCCATGAGGCAGAAAACTCTTCTTCAAAGGATTGGAAATTCAGCCAGTCCACATAAAATTGATGCGGTCCTAACATCATCAAAGGATCTCTCATAGGCTCCCTCCCCTCATTGCCTCCCTCCCCTCATTCTGTCCCGCCATGCAGCGCATTAGCGCGTGCCCGTTGAATGGCGTGGGCAACCGCACGACCAGTGGCCACAGGATCACGGGCGCCATTGACATGCACCGTGACATTTTGATTGTGGGTGATGGGGGAGCGCTCTTTGCCTCTTTGTTCTCTCACAGAGTAATTGGCATGCCCCGCCCCCGCAAATTGTGCAATCGGTTGAATGGCTGTTGTGCCTCCCAAAAAACTTGGTAAATGGAAAAGGTCTGATAAATCAACGCTGCCAATCCATTCTCTGATGCGGCTTGGCAAAGATTTAAAAAATCACTCAACCTTGTGATGGGTACCCATAAAACCATCAACAATCAGGGTAAAACCGCGTACAATGCGTAAAGTCATGCCTCACTCCTTGCTGCTTTGCGATAAGTTTCAAGCGTATCGCCAAAAGTGTGCATCATTTTCTTTTGGATATCTTCAATAAGCCAATCAAATATGCGCTATTGCACCGGCTACCGAAACTTAAATCTCCTAAAGGTGGCACTTCTTCTGCATCAAACTCCACCCGAAACTGTCCTAATTGTAAAATACTGTTGGAATTTAAATCGCGATCAAACCAAACCCGCCCCCCAGCAGTGCACCCCGCGCAATAAGATCATCAAGAAACTGCGTGAGAGAGCGGGTAATAGCAATGACATAGTGAGCAGTCAGATTCTCGTCATTAGCCCAAGGGCTAAAACTGTTAGTGATAGTTTTTTCAACGCTGCACGGGTGCGCACCACATTGACAAAACGCCAGAGTGGATCACTGGAGGTGGTATGATTTCCCCATAAAATACGTCCATTGGCAGCTATTTGTCCCCCAGAATTATTTAAATGCGCATTTTGGCTAAGCCGTGCTGGAATAAAGGTCGCAATATCGGCTTGGTTGAGGCGATTTGCCTCATGATCGATTTCGCCATCAAAATAGCTAATCGGGCGCGCCGTGCCTAAAATGCCATGCACATCTTGGTTGGAGGGAGACCAAAAAACACCGCCCCTTTGCTTATCACGTTTGATAAACATGGCGGCAGCAAAGGGACTTGCCGGTTTAATGCTCCATCCACCATCACTATTTGCCACCCGTACAAAGGGATCAATCAAATAACAAAAATGCAACAATTAAATTTCCCCCTGAAGATATAGCAGAACTCGCGGCGGAGCTTTATAAAAAGTTACAAGAGCTTATTCAAGACATCAACGACAGTGAAGAAATAGAGCTTACCTTGCCTCTTTTTAAAATTGCATTTAAAACATCAAATAGAGGTTAAAAAAACACTCAAGAACGACACAAATCCAACCTAACCATCATTAAAAATGGAAAATGAAGGTGCCTTTCTCCTTACATTAAGATTTTTAATAACAATTTGTTTTTAAAATATCATATCTTTTTTCGCTTTTTGGGCTGATTTGGGAGCGAACTTCACAATTTATAGATTTTTTTCAAAGGGTCTTCAAAGGCGGCTTTCTAGGCTTCCACAGAGTTTTTTTTAATCCTCAAAGCCTTTTCCTATTTTTTCCATTGAATCACAGATTTTTCTCATTTTTAGATGTAAAAATCCATTTTGATAAAATGTGCATTTAATGGTGAAAATTAGTCATAAAAAAATCATAAATTCCCACCCAATCTCACCTATTCCCACTTAAAAAACTCCTGTCAAACGACAAGCTTTCTTTTTTGTATATTCACAGCAGCATAGATACTGCTATTCTTTATTGCTCATTTCCTCTTTTCTGGTTTCTTTTTTAATATCTTCTCCATTATTTTCTTTCTTGTGATAATTCAATAAAGTTTATCTCTAAATAATGCACAATAATAACACTATGATATACAATAAAAAATTACAAATAAATTTTAATATCTTCATATTATTTTATAAATTTTTAATAAATTAGTGATTTAAATATTTTAATTTTTAATATTATAAAATAATTTTTATTTATAATTTAGTTTTATTTTTATTCATAATGAATAATAAAATAGATTTACAGTAAAACATTACGTATTTTATTATAAAATTTATAATTATACTTTACACAAAAATAAAAATAATCTATTTGTCTCAAAGTAGAAAACCATTCATTTGATATCCTTCTTATAAGCGGGGGCGGAATGCGTGGGGCTTATAAGTTAAGGAAAATATCTAAATGTATAAAAAATCTCTGTTACTCTGTACAGCGGCTATGACTGTTACGCTGTTTGGCACCCATTTCAACGCATATGCTGCTAACAATGTTCTTAAAAATGATGCAAAAGGTACAATAACGACTGCCACTTCAGGCAGTTCCTATGATGCAATTGAAGCAACAAATGGTGGCGCAATCAAGGGTGAAAATTTAATAGTAACCTCTCCTGATCCTGAAAAATTCAGCACTGGTGTAGCGTCGAAAGATTCGGGCAGTGAAATTACGTTAACGGGCACAACAACCATTGAAAAAGTTAAGGACGGACTTTCTGCAGAAAAAGGTGGTAAAATCACCAGCGAAAATTTAATAATAAATGGAACCAATATTGGTTTAGTAGCCCAAGATTCTGGTAGCAAGATTGAGTTAACGGGTACAACAACCATTGAAAAAATGACTAACGGGCTTCGGGCAGTAGGCGGTGCAGCAATTACTAGCAACGCTTTAACGATAACCCTTAATGAAGCTGGAGAATCTAATGTTGGTGTGTACGTCCAAGATGCTAATAGCAAGATTGAGTTAAATGGAAAAACAACCATTAAAAACGCCACAAACCATGGTCTTATGGCAGTAAATGGTGCAATCGTTAGTAAAGATTTAACACTAACTGGTGCTGCAACCCAAGGAACAAGTATTGGTATAGGAGCCTACTCACCTAATAGCAAGATTGAGTTAAATGGAAAAACAACCATTGAAAAATTCAAAAATGGCCTTGTAATGAACAATGGAGCAGCAATCAAGATAGATGGCGCTTCCATTACAGCTTCTGAAATTGGTGCTTCTTTCAGCGATAGTAAGAACAACGAAACCACGCTAGAAAATGTGAACATATCGAGCGGTAACGATGGCGCCTTGATGGATAAGGGAATAAATGCCGAAAAAAGCACTGTGACTTTAAACAATGTAACCGTCACTCAAGCAAACACAGGCATATTTGCAAATGATCACTCCACAATAACAGTCTCTGGAGGATCATTCGATGGAAAAACTGATGGGGTATATGCTAAAGAAGGCAGCACCATTAATTTAACCGGCGATGCTAAAATTACATCAACTGATGGTTATGGACTCCATGCAGAAGGCTCAGGGTCTAAGATCACTAAGGAGAAAGAAACCGTAACTGGGAAACAAGCTGCATTATTTGCAGAAAAAGGCGGACAGATTGATGTCACGGACGTTACTTTAACAACAACAGACGGCAGCGGAACTGGTGCAAAAGCCGATGGCGCTGACAGCATGATTACATTAAAAGGCAAAACAACCATTAAAAAAGTTACTAACGGGCTTCAGGCAGTAGGCGGTGCTGCAATTACTAGCAAAGATTTAACGATAACCCTTAATGAAGCTGGAGAATCTAATGTTGGTGTGTCCGTCCAAGACTCTAATAGCAAGATTGAGTTAAAGGGAAAAACAACCATTAAAAACGCCACAAACCATGGTCTTATGGCAGTAAATGGTGCAATCGTTAGTGAAGATTTAACACTCATTGGTTCTGCAACCAAAGGAACAAGTATTGGTATAGGAGCCTACACACCTAATAGCAAGATTGAGTTAAATGGAAAAACAATCATTGAAAAATTCAAAAATGGCCTTGTAATGAACAATGGAGCGGCAATCAAGATAGATGGCGCTTCCATTACAGCTTCTGAAATTGGTGCTTCTTTCAACGGTAGTAAGAACAACGAAACCACGCTAGAAAATGTGAACATATCGAGCGGTAACGATGGCACATTGATGGATAAGGGAATAAGTGCCGAAAAAAGCACTGTGGCTTTAAACAATGTAACCGTCACTCAAGCAAACACAGGCATATTTGCAAATGATCACTCCACAATAACAGTCTCTGGAGGATCATTCGATGGGAAAAATGATGGGGTATATGCTAAAGAAGGCAGCACCATTAATTTAGACGAAAAAGCTGCGGTTACATCATCTGATGGTTCTGGACTTCATGCAGAAGGTTCAGGAGCAAAAATCACGAAGACGGGAGGAACTGTCAGTGGAAAACAAAATGCATTATTTGCAGAAAAAGGTGGACAGATCGATGTCACGGATGTTGCTTTAACAACAACAGATAGCACTGGAACTGGCGCAAAAGCCGATGGCGCTAACAGCGTCATTACATTAAAAGGCACAACAACCATTGAAAAAGTTATAAACGGCCTTGATGTACAAAATGGAGCTACAGCCAAGATGACCGGTGGTTCTATTGCTGCTTCTCAAATAGGTGCTCTTTTCAACGCTAGCGGAAGTGATGAAAATAAAAACACGCTGGAAGATGTAACAATATCGAGCGGTAACGATGGCACATTGATGGATAAGGGAATAAGTGCCGAAAAAAGCACTGTGGCTTTAAACAATGTAACCGTCACTCAAGCAAACACAGGCATATTTGCAAATGATCACTCCACAATAACAGTCTCTGGAGGATCATTCGATGGAAAAACTGATGGGGTATATGCTAAAGAAGGCAGCACCATTACTTTAAACAACAATGTTACAGTCGCATCATCTAATGGTAATGGACTCCGTGCAGATGGTTCAGGATCTAAGATCACAATGGCAGGAGGAAAAGTAACAACAATAGGGGATGCGCTAGTTGCATTATTTGCAGAAAAAGGCGGACAGATTGACGCCACGAATGTTGCTTTAACAACAGATGGCAAAGGAACCGGTGCAGAGGCCTTTGGTCCTGATAGCAGAATTGAATTGCATGGCGATACAACAATTAACAATACTTTGAACGGTCTTGGAGCAGTTGATGGTGGTAAAATTACCAGCGAAAATTTAACAATAATCGGTGGTGAAGCAAGTGATCAAGACCCCGACAAAGACCGCTCTGGTGTATGGACAGCGGACTCTGGGAGTGAAATTACGTTAACGGGCAAAACGATTATTGAAAATGTTGATGAAGGTTTTTATGCAGATGGTGGGAGTAAAATCATTAGCGGAGATTTAACAATGACCGGTGGTGAAAGTAAAAATGAGACCGTTGCTGTAAACGCTGCAGAACCTGATAGTGCAATCGAATTAAATGGTAAAACAACCATTCAAAATTTTGATGAAGGTCTTTTTGCAGGAAATAATAGCACGATTAAGATGATTAATGGTGATACTAAAGCAGCACAGAGTGCCGTAGAAAACAAAATAGAAGTAAAAAAAGTTGCACTAGCCGTAGCATATGGTGGACTTATTGATCTCAAAAATGTTTCTGTAACAGCAGGAATTAGCGGCTTGCAGTTTTTAGGTCTCTCTAAAACCAAACTCAATGAATCGGATGATCCCCAAAAACATCAAAGTAGTGAAATCAATTTAACCAATGCAGATATTCACGTTGAAAATGGTACTGGAATTCTTATTGGAGCTCTCACTGACAACGATATTGAAAATAATGCAGATCTGGCAATCGGTACAGCAAATCTCAAAAATTCAGAAATCCATGCCGATGTTTTACTAGGAAACGGCATTTATTTGAAAGACAAAGGGGTTTGGAACCAAGTGGGTTTAAAAGAGATCTCCAACGGCACTTTTACATTAAGCGCTGATCAGTCTACTCTAGAAGGCAGAGCGAATATTGCTACAGACAGAAATGTACACTTTAATCTGAAAAACAATACAACATGGACGTTGAAGATCAGCAAAAACGAAAAAGATGATGATGGCAATCTGCTTGATATTGCTCAAAGATCTCGTTCTGATATTTCCACGCTTAGTCTCGATAATAGCTCCATTATTTTTAGCGAACCAACAGAAGAGCATTACCAAACATTGCATATAGGTTCTGGTAAACCAGACACAAAAGCAGTCTACAATGCAACGGGTGATACGAAGATTTACTTCAACGCAGAATGGAGTGATGGTGCTGCAATAAATGAGCAAAAAACCGATAGACTTTTGATCAATGGGGATGTCTCTGGCAACACATCAGTTTATGTTACGGGGCGCTTAGAAGAGAACAATGTCGAAGAAAATACCTCTGCTGCTGCCAATATCCGTGGTCTTTCACTCATTCAAGTTTCTGGAAAAGCAGAAGAAAGCTCTTTCAAACTTGTAAATGGCTATACCACAAGAGGTGGTTTACCAGATATGTATACACTACGTGCCTATGGACCAGATTCAAGCCAAGGCAAAGCCAATATTGCGCAAAACCTGTTTGATGAAAAGAATGAAAATTTCTGGGATTTCCGTTTGCAACCCGAACTGCTTGGAAATGGTTCAGATGTGATCGCCCCTGTAGCACAAACAGCAAGCTATTTGGTCATGCCAAATGCTCTCTTCTATAGTGGATTAACAGATATGGCTAAACAAAACGCGCTCTTAGCCAATATCAGAACATCCATCTTAGGAAAAGAAGAGGAAAAACAAACCGGTTTCTTCTTATACACCTATGGAAGCACAGGAACTTTATCTTCTGAACGCGGACCTCTCAAATACGGTTATGGTGCTGATATTCGCTATGCTGCTCTCCAAGCCGGTGTTACATTGGCAGCAATTGAAGGGCAAAATACCACAACACATCTCGGTCTTGTAGGTACCTATGGGCAGCTGTCGTTTACACCAAAGGACATGTCAGATGCAGGGAAGAACACGCTAGATAAATGGTCACTGACAGCCTATGGTAGTATACAACACAACAATGGTTTCTACATTGATGCACTCTTATCCTACGGTATCCTAAAGGGGCATATCGCCAATGCTCTCAGAGGAAATACCGCAAAGTTGAACGATGCCAAAATGTTTAGTATTTCCACCACTATTGGCAAAGAATTTGCAACCAATATGGAAGGTTTAACATTTGAGCCACAAGCACAAGTTGCCTATCAACATTTGATGTTTAACACCATTGAAGATGCTGATAATTTTACTGTTGATATGAACAATCCTTCTCAATGGTTGATCCGTGTTGGTGGACGTTTGACCAAAACCATTTCCACTGAAAACAACCGTCCTATGTCTTTCTATGGAAAAGTAAACTTAATCAAAACCTTTGGTGATGATGGTACCATTCATATTGGTAGAGACTTTGACCTTGATCCTATGGGACCTGCAATTGAAGGCGGCATTGGCATCAATGCACAACTGTCTCACAATTTCTCCCTTCATGGTGATGTAAGCTATCAACAAAAGCTTCAGAAAACTGGTATAAGTGGTGCAAGCTTTTCAGGTGGAATACGCTATCAGTTTTAAGACAAGGCTGTAAAAATAGCCTATCATTCTATTCAATTTAAAAAAAGGCAGCACAATGTGCTGCCTTTTCGCTTTATATAAATCCTAATGACACTAAAACTACCCCCTCCCTTTTTATCAAGAAAAATATAAGGTATTTTTATCCAGAATATATTAAAACCCACAAATAATGAACGCGGAAACTTTTTAATAACAGTGCAATTTTATTGACCAAAGTACTATTCATTTAAAACCTTAACATGAATCTCTTTATTAATTACGTTTTTAAACTTAAGATATGTCTGTTTTACCGCCCTCAATAAGATAAGCGATTATCAGAAACTTTCTCCTCATCTGAAAACTCAAACAATTTTTTGTCTATACAATATTCAAACAAGAAAAAACACAAAAAACTATAAACGATAGGATAGTAAAATATATTTTTGTATTAAGTGAAAATATCTTCAAATAATTATCATAAAATATCTTAATAGTCATAAAGAACTCTCAGTAATTATCAAAAATTATTTTTATTATTTTATCAAGATATAAAAATAATCCCACTACAAACAGAAAATAAATAAACTCATTTAATAAAAAATAAACTATACATAATATACATTTTCATGAAGATTATTTAAAATATTTGACAGAAAAATTAAAATAACTTACCGAGTTAGAGGTAATGTAACAACACTAAGAACAGTAACTCATTTTCTATTCTTCTTATGAGGTCGGTGGGGAAATGAATATTGGGGACTTCAAAGGAGAATACGGATGTATAAAAAATCCCTTTTATCATATACAGCAACAGTCGCGATCATACTCTCTAGTATCTATTCCAATGCACATGCTGAATCTCTTGAAGCTTCAGGAGAAGGACCAGCCGTCACCGGAGAAACCGGTAAGTCCTATGAAATTCTTCATGCAAAAGAAAGTGGCAAAATCACTGGTGAAAATTTAACAGTAACCGGAAATAAGGATACCGGCGAAGGCTCATCCACATCTTCTCCAGGATCATCTTCTCTAGAATCACCCGCTGCTGTAACAGCTGAAGGCGAGAACAGTATGATCACTTTAACGGGGGATAAAACAACCATTAAAGGAACTGATTTTAACATTAACCTTGGTCTTGAAGCAAAAAACAACGGTATAATCAAAATAACCGGTGGAACAGTAAATGCGAAGGAAATGGCATTATTTTCAGGTAACGGCGGACATATTATAGTTGAAAATGTCGTTCTAACAACGGAAGATGACGAAGGATTAGGTGTCGTCGTCGCTAGTGGAGATAAAAGCACGATTGAACTACAAGGAAATACAAAGATTGAAAATGCTGTCGTTGGATTAACTGCAAATAACGATAGCACGATCAAAATGACCGGAGGGTCTATTACAGCTTCTGGAGGGGGGGCTGCTTTCTTAAACAGTAAGGGCGATGCAAACGAACTGAACGGAGTGACGATATCCAGTCATAATGAAGTACCACTGCTATTCGGAATCAGTGCAAACAAAAGCATGGTAACTTTAAAAAATGTAACAGTCACTCAAGCAGAAATAGGCATATTTGCGAATGATTCTAAACTAGAAGTTTTTGGGGGAGAATTTAATGGAAAAAACCAAGGAGTATATGCTCTAAATGGTGGTACCGTTATTTTAAATAAAGGCGAAAAAGATGGTGCTACAATTACATCAACTGATGGAACAGGACTCGTTACAGAAGGTAAAAACTCTACAATCAAGATGACTGGAGGAATAGTAACAGGAAATCAAGCAGTATTATCTGCAACACAAGGCGGACACATCGAGGTCACGGATGTTTCTCTAAAAACAAATAGCAAAGGAGTTGGTGCACAATCTACCGGTCCTAACAGCACGATTGAATTGCACGGAAACACAATAGTTGATGATGCTGTAATCGGACTTTTTGCACAAGACGGCGGTGCAATCAAAATGAGCGGTGGTTCTATTACAGTATCCACAACTGGCAAATCTACAGTTGGTGCGAACTTCTCAAACAATAGTAAAGGAAATAAGCTTGAAAATGTGACAATATCAAAAAAAGAAGGTGATACATCCTCATTATTGGGAATAAGCGCCATCGATAACAGTCAAGTTACGTTAAAAAATGTAACCGTAAAACAAGCAAAAAAAGCTATTTTTGCGAGTAATTCTGAAATAAACGTATTTGGAGGAACATTTGAGACGGAAAATGACACAGTGTATGCTTTAAACGGTGGCAGCATCACTTTAGCTAAAAATGGAAACGATGGTACTACAATTATATCAACTGATGGAAATGGGCTCCATGCAGAAGGTGAAAACTCCATAATAAAAATGACGGATGGAACAGTAACCACGAAGAACTACGCATTATTTGCAGAAGATAAAGCACATATCGAGGTAGAAAATGTTACTCTAAAAACGACAGGGGACAAAGAAGGAGCTGGTGCAATTGCTATTGGTGACGACAGCGTCATTAAATTACATGGAAATACAACTGTTGATAATGCTATAATTGGACTCTTGGCACAAGACAATGGTGCAATTAAAATGACCGGAGGATCCATTACAGCTTCCAAGATTGGTGCTTACTTCGAAAACACTGAGAGCGAAAAGAACAAACTGGAAGGTGTGACGATATCGAGCGGTAAAAACGATGCGCCACTAATCGCTGGAATAGAAGCAGACAAAAACAGTACAGTCGCTTTAAAAGATGTAACCGTTACGCAAGCAACCAGTGCCATAATTGCAAATGATCACTCGACAATAACAGTCTCTGGAGGATCATTTGAAGCAAAAGGTATAACAATAGGTGCCGCAAACGGCAGCACCATTACTTTAACCAACGAAGCGCAAATTACCTCATCTGAAGACTATGGACTCTATGCAGAAGAATCCGGTAGCACCATCACAATGACAAAAGGAAACGTTACGGGGAAAGGTGTGACATTGGCTGCAGAAAATGGCGGACATATTACGGCCACAGATGTTACTCTAAAAACAACAGATGGCGATGGTATCGGTTCAGGTGCTGATGGCTCTAATAGTGTAATTAAGTTGCTTGGAAACACAACGATTAGTGATAGTGCAATTGGTCTTCACGCCCAAAGCAATGGCGCAATCAGTATGAAGGGAGGAAGCATTAAAGCTTCTGTAGCTGGTGCTGTCTTTTCTAAAAGTGAGAGCGAAGAAAACTATCTGGACAACGTGATAATATCAAGTAGTGAAGGCGGTGCGCTGCTAGGCTATGGAATAGAAGCAGAAGAAAAAAGTAAAGTCACTTTAAAAAATGTAACCATCTCTGATGCAATTAATGCCGTAGCTGCATATGACAATTCTACAATTAAAATCTCTGGGGGATCATTTAAGGCGGAAGGTGAAACAATATATGTAGCAGATAGCGGCACCATCAATTTAGACGATGCTGCACAAATTACCTCATCTAATGGTTATGGACTCCATGCAGACGGTTTAAACTCTACCATCACAATGAATGAAGGACACGTCAAAGGGGACCGTACAGCATTGAGTGCGGAAGATGGTGGTCATATTACGGTCACAGGTGTTACTATCACAACAGAAAAGCACCTTAGCGGATTAGGTGCAAGTGTTATCAATTCTAATAGTATGATCGAATTGCATGGAACAAATATTAGAGACACTTCGACTGGACTCCTTGCACGAGACGGCGGCGTAATCAAAATGAATAAAGGAACCATTACAACTTCTACAGGGGGAGCCACCTTTAATAACAGTAAAAGCAACGAAAACAAATTGGAAGATGTGACAATATCGAGCAATGGAAAAGGTAACTCGGTAATATTTACAGGATTAAATTCCCAAGCAAGCAATGTCACTTTAAAAAATGTACACATTACAAAAGCATTCATCGGCGTAATTGCAATGGATCATTCTCAAATCACAATCTCTGGAGGATCATTTGCTGGAAAAAATGTGGGGATACGTGCAGAGAGTGGAAGCACCATTACTATAACCGAAAACGCCCAAATTACATCATCTAATGGTTATGCCCTCCATGCAACCGGCTTAGACTCCAGCATCACAATGATGACAGGAAGTATAACAGGAACAGAGGCAGCATTAGCTGTTGAAAACGGTGGACATATTGATCTGACGGGAATTTCTGCAAAAGCAGAGAAAAACGGCATAAAATTTGAAAATCCTGTGGAAAATACAACCTCAGAAGTTAATTTAACCAACGCAAAGCTTCACGTTGAAAACGGTGTTGGAATTAACGTAGATGAATTAACCGGCACCGTCAATCTTGGCAATAAATCAGAAATCCGTGCTGATGTTTTATTAGTAACCAAAAATTCAACTGAAGAAAATAATTTAACTTTTACACTCAATTCTGATGACTCCATATTAGAGGGTAGAGCAAAAATTATTAACAGCCCTAAAACAATCTTTAATTTGCAAAACAATACACAATGGATTGTAAAAACCAGTACAAATGAAAAAGATGATGATGGCAATCTCCTTGATATTGCTCAAAGATCTCGTTCTGATGTTTCCAAGCTTAACCTCAACAACAGCTCCATTATTTTTGAGAAACCAACAGAAGAGCATTATCACACATTGCACATAGGATCTGGAAAACCAGACAACACAGCAGTCTACAATGCAACGGGAGACGCAAAGATTTACTTCAACATTGCTTGGAGTGATGGCGTAGCAAGTGCCGATCAAAAAACCGATAGGCTTCTCATTCACGGTGATGTCTCAAGCAACACAACAGTTTATATCAAAAGCGATTCAGGGGATAAAAATAGTGTAGTAAATGCTGCTGATCCTTCGAATATCGGTGGACTTTCGCTTATTCAAGTCTCTGGAAAAGCACAGGAAGACTCTTTCAAACTGGCAAATGGCTATACCACAAGAGGTCGTTTACCTTATAAATATACGCTGACTGCTTATGGACCAGACTCAAGCCATGGACAAGCCGATATTGCGCAAAACCTGTTTGATGAAAAGAATGAAAATTTCTGGGATTTCCGCTTACACAAAGAAATTCTTGAAACTGGTTCAGGTTCTGGTGTGGACACTCTTGTACCACAGACAGCAAGCTATATAGTTATGCCAAATGCTCTCTTTCACGCTGGATTAACAGATATAGCTAAGCAAGACGAGTTTTTAGCTAATATGAGAATATCCACCATAGGACAAGAACAAGGGATAAAGAACGCATTCTTCTTATACTCCTATGGAAATACAGCTACCTTATCTTCCAAGCGTGGTCCTCTGGAATATGGTTATGGTGCTGATATTCGCTATGCTGCTCTCCAAGCCGGTGTCACATTGGCAGCAATTGAAGGGCAAAATACCACAACACATCTGGGACTGGGGGGAACCTATGGACGCCTCTCTTTCACTCCAAAAGATATAGAAGATGCAGGGAAGAACACGCTGGATAAATGGGCCATTACAGCCTATGGTAGTATACAGCATAACAATGGTTTCTACATTGATGCACTCTTGTCCTACGGTATCCTAAAAGGGCATATCGCCAATGCTCTCAGAGGAAATACCGCAAAGTTGAACGATGCCAAAATGTTGAGTGTTTCCACCACTGTTGGCAAAGAGTTTGCAACCGGAATGGAAGGTTTAACATTTGAGCCACAAGCACAAATTGCCTATCAACATTTGATGTTTAACACCATTGAAGATGCTGATAATTTCACTGTTGATATGAACAATCCTTCTCAATGGTTGATCCGTGTTGGTGGACGTTTGACCCAAACCATTTCCACTGAAAACAACCGTCCTATGTCTTTCTATGGAAAAGTAAACTTAATCAAAACCTTTGGTGATGATGGTACCATTCATATTGGTAGAGACTTTGACCTTGATCCTATGGGACCTGCAATTGAAGGCGGCATTGGCATCAATGCACAACTGTCTCACAATTTCTCCCTTCATGGTGATGTAAGCTATCAACAAAAGCTTCAGAAAACTGGTATAAGTGGTGCAAGCTTTTCAGGTGGAATACGCTATCAGTTTTAAGGAAAGGCTGTAACAAGAAGCGTATTGCTATTCTGTACATTTTATCAAAAAAGGCAGCACAATATGCTGCCTTTTTTAATCTATATAAGCTACTATTCTTATCCCCTGAAACTTTTTTCTTTTCTCCTCAATGATCTTCTTCTCTCCCATTTACACGAGCCGCGCGGCATATTCATTATCGAATTTGTCTATAAAGCTAAGCAAAGTGTATTTTTAAACAATATAAAGAAAAGAACATTGGAAAAGATAATGATAAAAGAAGCTCTCTCTTCATACCTTTAATCTGTTTCTTCAATCCATTAGCTTAACACCACCTGTAAGGATTCATTTATATTTCCATGTAGCGTTTTTTAGGCAAAGCATTTTGACAATGCTTATCCCTCTCATTCCATACAATATATTGATTTATAAAGATAATTATTTGTTTTACATGTTGAATGAGAGTCCTGAATATCGTAGGATTATCTCATTTCAAACTTGTTTTATGTTGAATCAATTAAAAATTTGCTTGCACGTTACAAGCGGGGCTGGCGTGTGGAGCAAAGTTATATAAGAAAAGCTTAAGAAGCCCTATAATGAACTGTCTGAAGAACCAAGAGCTTGTCACAAACATTGGGAGCTAGCAAAGTGTGTGATGGGCTTGCTCTTTTATTAAGCTTAAAGGTATCAGCTTGCTCCTTCGTAAGCGTAAAGATGATGAGACTCTATGGCTTTAGCGTTATAACATTCATAACCACCGTCGCGAAATAGGCTTTGCTACCCTTAAGGAAAAGTCTCTTTAAAGAACGCCTGTGAATAGCCCCCTCATCTCTTCTTCTTATAGCAGAGAAAATTTGCTGATCGTTTTGGTGAGTGCACAAAATAATACATCTCAACGCTATAGAGCTTTTATAACGATTATCCTTAATAGACAATTTTAAATATCATACTTCATAGTGTTTTTTAGCATAAGCTTGACCAAGCTAGGTTTTATGAAATCCATTTTTCCCGACTTCTTATGATCATTAAAAAGTTTTTCTTAAGAAAAACTTCAAATCATAGAGAACACCATAACTATAATTCGTTTTGTTGTTTACAATAAAAACATAATGATATAAAAACTGATTGGGTACTTGCGCCATCAGGGGAATGAAGTAAGCATCAAAGCATACCAAATACTAAAGGCATATCTATGTGTAAGAAATATATTTATAAGAAAAATTTTTTGTTATGTACAATTGCTGGAACTTTCATTTTTTCTCATTTTGCTCCAACTTATGCAAATAGACAACCTCCTGAAATTATTAGTGAGTTTAAGCTGGAAAAAGGAGAAGAAAAAACTCTTAATAACGTTTTTATCCGCAATGGATTGAGCGCAGTGCACGCCTCTGAAAAAGCAATTGCCACAATTACGAACTCAACAATACATTCAGCTTCGTTTGCTTTTGCTGTATCACAAGGTGGACGTATTAATGCTAAAGAAGTAAAAGCCAATGCCCTGTATACTGGTCTATCGATTTCAAACGGTATCATTAACATTGAAGATTCATTCATAGAAAGCAAAAAACAATCCGGTATTGTTTTTCATAGCATTTTAGATTATTTTCTGAAAGATGGTGAAGAAGTTATCAATAAGGCAATTCTTAACAATACAAAACTTCTTGTGAAAAATGGTGTCGGTATTTTAGGACCATCATCTTCAAAGTCTGTTGCCGAGGTTCAACTTAGAAATTCAGAAATTCGTTCTGATGTACTATTACAAAATAATGTAAAAAAGAAAACAGATTCAGATCCTCATCCTGTGACTTTTGTATTAACCGCCGATAATTCGATTATGGAAGGAAGAGCAAGAACCTTAGCAGTAAATACAACTGTTTTTAATTTAAATAACAATAGCAAATGGTATTTAAATGTAAGTCAATACGACATAAATCGTGATTTTAGTTCATTTAATTATGCACTCCATGATATTAAGCAACGAGCACTGTCTACCGTTTCAGTACTGAACTTCAATAATAGCTCTATTGTGTTTAATGCACCACATAGGCTGGCAAAGAGTCAATATCAAACCTTGAGTGTAGGACGAACGATTGAGCTCCCTAATCCACACGAAAACAGGGATCCTGCTATAAAAACCGTTTATAATGCAGTAGGCAATGCAAGGATTTATTTCAATACAGAATGGAGTGATGGTTTAAAAAGAGAACAACAAAAAACTGACCGCCTTCTTGTCCATGGAGATGTATCAGGCACCACAACAATTAGTTTCAATAGTCTTTCAAAAGGTGCGCCATCAAAAGAAGAAGCTTCTATTCCCGCGAATATGCGTGGACTGTCGCTCATTCAAGTATCTGGAAAAACAAATGAAAATGCCTTCAAACTAGCAAATGGCTATGTCACAATGGGCAGTTTGCCTTATAAATATGTCTTAAATGCCTATGGACCGACATCACGTCTTGGAAAAGCAGAGAGCACACAAAGCCATTTAGGAGAAGTAACTCAACAATCAAAAGAAAAGTCCTCAAAAACCGACACGACCCCCGTTGTATTAGGTGGTGTAGTTTTAAAGATTGAGGATAATATAAAAGGTGAATCAACACCAAATTCTGAGCAAATAGGGAGCACACAAAACCATTTGAGAGAAAATCAGAATTTCTGGGATTTCCGCTTGCAAAGTGCAACGCTCGATGATGAAGGAAAGATCAGAGCTCTCGTTCCTCAGGTGGCAAGCTATTTGTCCATGCCTAACGCACTATTCTCAGCTGGACTGGCTGATGTAAACAATCAAAACACTTTACTGAACACGATACAAGAAACAGGCTTTGAGAAAAAAGATCATAAAAACAAAGGAATCTTCTTCTCGACTTATGGCAATAAGATGACATTATCCTCTCACCGTACGCCATTGCAATATGGCTATGGTGCCGATATTCACTATGCAGCTTTACAAGCAGGATTTACATCAGTAGCTCTAGAAGATCAAAACATGACCACCAATTTGGGTCTTTTCGGGACATATGGGAAATTAGCTTTCACCCCAAAAGATATGGAAGGTGCTGACAAGAGTACACTCAATAAATGGTCAATTTCTGCATATAGTGGACTGCGCCATAATAATGGTACATATATCCATGCTCTCTTTTCCTATGGAATGCTCAAGGGAGATATCACCACAGCTCTCATAGGAAAGACTGCAGAATTGAAAAACGCTGATACATTCAGTGCATCGGCGACCATTGGACAAAAGTTCGAAACCAGTACAAAAGGATTGGTCTTTGAACCACAAGCACAAGTTGTTTATCAGCGTCTCATGCTTGGCACATTCTCAGATGTCGATGGCTTTGATGTAGATATGGGAAATCCTCATCAATACTTAGTGCGTGTTGGGGGGCGCTTAACACAAACGACGATTTCTATTGAAAAAGGCAGTATTCTTTCTCTCTATGGTAAATTGAATATTATTAAAGCTTTTTCTAACAATGACACCATACAGATTGGTGAATCATTCCACTTTGATTCTATGGGAGCTTCTGTTGAAGGTGGACTTGGTGTGAATGCACAATTATCACAAAATATCGCCCTTCATGCTGATGTTAACTATCAACATAAGCTTCAAAAAACTGGTATATCTGGAGCAAGCTTTTCAGGCGGAATACGCTATCAGTTTTAAGAAAAGGCAAAAAACAATTTATAGTCTATTCATTTTTAATAAAAAAGCAGTACGAATGTACTGCTTTTTTTGCAATCTATAGGAAAGAGCCATCAATAACGGTTCTTTCTATACAGCTTTCTTTAAAGGATTAGTTTCATTCAAACCAAATGCAACAAAATTCTTTATCTCTCAATGACTGTTGAAGTCTCAAGAGAGCCGCCTTTTTGACTTATAAAAATCGAATGGATTCAATAAAAATTGTTGTATATCGATAAAAAATACAAAATATTTTAGCTTTTTTACATCAAAAAAATTCATAGTGAATAATTCTATATACAAGAAAACCAACTGAAAGCTTTTTGTAAATGCACAACAAATCTTCTCCAAAAACTTTGTAGAGTTTTCATAACAACAGCCTTAAGCAATAAACATCCTTGCAAAATATTTTGATCCTTAGCACTTTAAAACAAAAATACTTATCAAGCTAGGTTTTCTGAAATCCATCTTCGCTGCATTGCGCTTTATATTTTAAAAGCTCTTCTAAGACCAATTTTTAAACGATAAATAACAAAGCATAATATTCGTTTTGTTGTTTACAATAAAAATATAATGATATAAAAACTGATTGGGTACTTGCGCCATCAGGGGAATGAAGTAAGCATCAAAGCATACCAAATACTAAAGGCATATCTATGTGTAAGAAATATATTTATAAGAAAAATTTTTTGTTATGTACAATTGCTGGAACTTTCATTTTTTCTCATTTTGCTCCAACTTATGCAAATAAACAACCTCTTGAGATTCCTACGGTCCAAGTAGCTAATGGAGAAGAGAAGAGCCTTCATAATGTTTTTGTTCGTGGTAAGTATGATGCCGTGATTGCTAAGAAAGGTCATATTACCATTACAAACTCAATAATGCACTCAGGCTTTACTTTGCTTTCTGCAACGTCAGGTGGTCAAATTAATGCCAAAGGAATTGTGGGAGAGGCAGAAGGGCATGGTTTGTCACTCACAAACGGCACAATCCATATTGAAGATTCAACATTAAAGGTCATAGGCCACAGCAGAGCCTATGGTATCAATTTTGGTTATATTTCAAGTTCTACAATAAAAGAAGGAGAAGAAGTTGTAAACAAAGCAATCCTTAATAATACAAAACTTCTTGTAAACGACGGTGTAGGTATTTTCGGACCTTATTATCCCAAAACGAATGTAGTGTACCTTAAAAACTCAGAAATTCGTTCTGATATGTTATTAAAAAATGAAGTCTCACCCTTCTTCGAGGTTCAACCTGCTACTTTTACATTAGAGGCTGATAATTCGATTATGGAAGGAAGAGCAAAAACGCTTCCTCAAAATACAACGGTTTTCACCCTAAGCAATAACAGCAAGTGGCATTTAAAAATTAGTCTATTTGAGTTGGAAAATAGTTTTAGTCTATTTGATTATAAGCTCCTTGATCTTAAAAAACGAGCACAATCTATCGTTTCAGTCCTAAACCTTAATAATAGCTCTATCATATTTAATGCGCCGCATAAACTAGCAGACAATCATTATCAAACCTTGCATGTAGGAAAACATCCACAAAAAGCAGAGCAAAACAGAAACTCCGATGCAACAACGGTTTACAATGCATTGGGCAACGCAAGAATTTACTTTAATACAGAATGGAGTAATGGTCTTACAAAAGAACAACAAAGAACTGACCGTGTTCTCGTTCATGGTGATGTCTCAGGCACCACAACGATCTATTTCAACAATCTTTCAAAGCATGCAGAACCATTCGATGATGAAGAAGATTCAATTCCTTTGAATATGCGTGGGCTCTCACTTATTCAAGTTTCTGGGCAAGCAAATGAAGATTCCTTCAAACTTGCCCATGGCTACACCACAATGGAGGGCTTACCTTATAAATACATACTCAATGTTTATGGACCAACATCCAGCCGTGGGACAGCCGATAAGACACAAAGTCATTTAAGCGGAATATCACAAGAATCAAAACAGAAAGATGCACAAAATACCAATGCATCATCCCTTAAAAAAGAAAACAATGGACAAGCTCCCTTGGAAGAAAATGAGAATTTCTGGGATTTTCGCTTGCAAAGTGCGACTCTCGATGATGAAGGAAAGATCAAAGCTCTTGTTCCTCAAATGGCAAGCTATTTGGTTATGCATAATGCAATATTCTCCTCTGGCTTGGCTGATATAAACAATCAAAATACACTATTGGATAATATGCACTCAATAGTTTTCGGATTAGAAGGTCATAAACAGAAAGGGATATTCTTATCGACTTATGGAAACAAGATGACGTTATCTTCCAGCCGTAGTCCATTGGAATATGGTTATGGTGCAGATGTTCGTTATGCTGCTATCCAAGCAGGCATGACATTAGCAACGTTAGAAAATCAAAATATGACCGCGAATCTTGGTCTTTTAGGCACATATGGAAAGCTTTCTTTTGCGCCAAAGGATATGGAAGGTTCTGACAAAAGCATACTAGATAAATGGTTCTTTACGGCATATGGGAACCTCCACCATGACAATGGTCTCTATGTTAATGCACTTTTCTCTTACGGCATTTTAAACGGACATATTACAACAGCCCTTATCGGCAACACCACAGAGTTAAACAATACGGATACATTAAATATATCAGCTACCGTTGGACAAAAACTAGCAACTGGTATTGAAGGGGTGTCCTTTGAACCACAAGCACAACTTATTTATCAACACATTGCATTTGGCACTCTTTCAGATATTGATGGCTTCCAAGTTAATATAAAGACCCCTCATCAATGGTTGGTCCGTATTGGAGGGCGTTTAACGAAAACAATGCTTCCCATTGAAAAAGATCGTGTTCTTTCTTTTTATGGTAAATTGAATGTCATCAAAGCTTTTGGTGAAAAGCGCACTATCAATGTTATTGAATCTTTCTATCTCGATTCTATGGGCTCTTCCCTTGAAGGTGGGCTTGGCATTAACGCGCAACTTTCTAAAAATATCGCACTTCATGCTGACGTTAATTACCAACATAAACTTCAAAAAGCTGGTGTCTCTGGAATTAATTTTTCCGGTGGAATGCGTTATCGCTTTTAGAAATCTTAGCTCTCTATTTTGACGCATAAGCAGCGCTGAGATGAAAACAGTGCTGCTTATATTTTACTACATTACAAAAATTGTAGTGTGTCAAAAAGTGGTTCATTTTTAGCAAAACAAAAAAATATCTTAAGGAACATCTCTATGCATAAGAATCTTTTATGTACAGCCGCTTGTGCTTTGTTTTTTTCTTCTTTTAATTTTACGTCTACCAGTACCGCTTCTGGCTTAAACCCTCAAACACGCCATACCATTGATTTAATAAACACACCAACACAAGCATCGAAAACGACTCTTAACACATCCGCAAAAGCTCATGTGAAATTACCCATAAAAGTTAGGAGAACCGCTACCGCTGATACCGAAAGCACCTCTAAACTTACAGATAATGAAGCAGCCGCAACTTCTGCTTCTCTTGATTTGGCAGAAAAAAGAACAATTCTTACGCCACAAAAAGAAAGCTCTTTAGTCATGCCTATCGCGATGTTTTCTGTCGGTTTTTCTGATGTCAACAATCAAAATATCTCGTTAGACAATATGCAAATAACAATGTTTGAACCCAAAGATCATCCAGAGAGAGGCGTTTTCTTATCCACTTATGGCAATAAGAGCACCTTTTCTTCCAGCATTCAAGCAAAACAAGATGGTGTTCAAGCAGATATTCGCTATGCTGCATTTCAAGCAGGGGCAACATTAATAGCGCTAAACGATCAAAATATCAGCAGCAATTTTGGTCTTTTCGGAACATATGGGAAATTGTCTTTTACTCCTAAAAACAAAGAAAGCTCTCATAAGAAAATGCTTGATAAATGGTCACTCACCGCATATGGAAATATTCAACATGACAGTGGCCTCTATGCAAGTGCATTTCTCTCTTATGGAATTTTCAAAGAAAATAACACCACAGCTTTCATCAAACATACCTCAAAAGTAAATAATAGTAAAACATTAGGGGCCGCTGCAACTGTTGGTCAAAAACTGTCAACCAGTTTGAAAGGTGTAATCCTAGAACCGCAAGCACAACTTGTTTATCAGCGTCTCATGCTTGGCTCTTTCTTAGATGACGATAACTCTAAAATAGACATAAGCAAACCTCATCAATGGTTGCTCCGTATTGGCGGACGTTTGACGCAAAACAAAGGCCATGCCCTTTCCTTCTACGGCAAACTGAACGCGATCAAAACTTTTAGTGAAAACCTTCCGCTTGCTGCTATGGGATTTTTAATCGAAGGTGGTTTTGGTATTCAAGCGCACTTATCTGAAAATATCGAGTTTCATAATGATCTCAGCTATCAACATAAATTTAAAAAAGATGGCATATCTGCAATAAATATTTCCGCTGGAATGCGTTATCACTTTTAAAAATACTGGTATTCCTATCTTGAAATATAAAGCACTCTCATTATGTTTCGTTTTGTCTCTTACAAAAGAAACATAATGAGGTCAAAGTTTTATCTTTTATGAGAGAGGGGAAATATTTAGGAATACATCCATATGAAAAAAAGTTTTTTACTATACACAGTTTCTGGAGTTCTGTTTTATTCTTCCACCAGCTTGTCTTATGCTCTTCATGATACGAATGCACAACCTACGATAGATCTCCCGTCTCCACAACCCGCTCATTCAAATGCATCATCTTCATATCCACCTTTAACATCTAGCTCTACAAGAACGATCATAACCCCTCTTGTTACAAAGAGTGAATCTACAACGCCTACTCCTACGAGCACTCTACCTTCCACAACCCAACTTGAAGGAAATTTAGTTGGAAATACAATTTCTTCTTCAAAACAAAACTCTGATCTTAGCCAAGGAAGTACACAAACATCAAAGACTAAAGTGGCAAAAGGTGTACAATCTAACCCTACAGCCACACAAGATATTCTTACACAATCTCCAACGACAGAAATAGCTCCAACAGCAGGAATGGAAGCAAAATCTAGAAGACGTTCAGGTGTTCTCACCTCTTCTACAGACTCTTCCAGAAAAAAAATGCCCGAAAATTCTGTTGTATCATCACAGTCAGAACCTCCACAACCTGCACCCAGTTTACGACCAACACTTACAAACTCAGAACCTATAAGAGTGGAACTTACAAAACCAACAACAGAGCTATCGCCAACGCCTAAAGAACCAGAACTCGCACAGCCAATATCTTTAAGACCAGAAACTGGAAAACCAGCATTATCGGTACCGCCAAAATCTGTAAAACCAGCGCCCGTACAATCTGCCTCTGCACAAAAAATATCTGAAAAATCAGAGCTTGAAAAACCAATATCACCAATAAAACAACCTGAAAAGTCTACACAAATTGAGGATATAAGCTCTAGAGTTGAGGCTGAAAACGGTAAGACCATAACGCTACATAACAAAAAAATTCAAGACAATGGTTTTGCTGTACATGCAGAGGGAAATAATTCAAAAGTCAACATGATAGGGGGAACAGTTGATGCGCGTTTTGTTGCATTGAGTGTATCAGATGGTGGAGAAATTGATGCTACAGGTATTACTGTAACAGCAGAAACAGCTGGTTTGGTCAACATAGAAGGAACAATCAAACTGAAAGATTCAAGCGTACATGTCACGGGCAATCATGAAGCGGACGGTATTATTTTCCGCAACAATCCGTATAATGCCCCTAGAAAACGATATACACGCAATGCTGAAAGGAATGCCAACGCCGTTCAAGAACAAGATTTAGCCAATATTGCCGATAAAGTAACTCTAGAGAATACAAAGATTTTCGTTGAACATGGTAGGGGTATCAACCTTTATGGAATAAACATAAACGGTGAAGTCAGCCTTAAAAATTCAGAAATTCATGCCGATATTTTATTAAAAAATATAAAAAACGAAAATGCTTTCACAAACACCCTTACACTGGTTTCTAACCACTCTTCTTTAGAAGGTCGAGTAAAAACTTCTAAAGATAATAGAACTGTTTTTGATCTAAAAGAGGGGACGAAATGGCTTTTAAAGGCGAATAAAAACGCTGGAAATAATGATAATGTTTCAGATGACCATGTACAGTTTGGTGTTGATGAAAAATCATACTCTAACCTTTCTGGATTGCGCCTTACAGATAGTGTCATTATGTTTGACAAGCCAATGGAGGGACATTACCAAACTCTGTTTATAGGACCTAATCTTCCGAAAGCAGATGGAACAGCTCATACAACAGCGGTTTATAGTGCAACAGGTGTTGCAGAAATTTATGTAAATACTCAATGGGATAAACATTCTCCTATCACGGAGCAACAGACCGATCGCATTGTGATTAATGGCGATGTCTCAGGCCGTACTGTTGTTCACATCAATCTCCAAGAAACAGATAAAAAAATAACCGATAGCTCTGCTGTTTGGGGAGAAGACATGGCGTCACTTCCTTTAGGGACACATGGGATTTCAATCATTCAAGTTTCCGGACAAGCAAACGAAAATTCCTTCACGTTATCAGGAAACTATATGACAATAGGGAAACAGCCTTATAAGTATGTACTTACAAGCTATAAACCTGGGACATCTCATGAGAGCCAAAATCTTTTTGGTAAGAACAGTAATTTCTGGGATTTCCGCTTACAGAATGCCTACATTGATAAGGATAAAAAAGTTCGAGCACTTTTACCACAGGTAGCAAACTATTTAACCATATCTAATACTTTATTTTCTGCTGGATTTACTGATGTAAACAATCAAAACACGTTGTTAGACAATATGCGAACAACAGTATTTGGGGCAGAAGACAATAAAAAGAATGGTATCTTTTTCTCTTCCTACGGCGAGAAAGTCACCTTATCTTCCAACCGCGATCCACTGCATTATGGTTATGGTGCTGATGTAAACTATACTGCTTTACAACTGGGTGTCATATTAGCCGCCTTGGAAGGCAAAGACATAAGCACACATTTTGGTTTTGTAGGAACATACGGGAAACTTTCCTTTACGCCAAAAGAGATGCAAGATTCTGAAAAGACGACACTTGATAAATGGTCTCTTGCCGCTTACAGCGGCATCCAACATAGCAATGGTATATATGTAAACACCCTTCTTTCTTACGGAAAGTTAAAAGGAAATATTACCACAGCTCTTGTTGGAAATGCCGCACAACTGGATGGTACGGAGATGCTTAATATATCTGCAACCATTGGTCAGAAATTAGCGACCAACACAAAAGGATTGGTATTTGAACCACAAGCACAATTCATTTATCAAAATCTCATGTTTGATATCTTCTCAGATGCCGATGGCTTAAAAGTAGACATGGGAAACCCGCATCAATGGTTGATGCGTATTGGTGGACGTTTAACAAAAACTATAATGGCTGTTGAAGAAAGTAAGGCTGTTTCCTTCTATGGTAAAGTAAATGTTATCAGAGCTTTTGGTGATGGAAAAACAATAAAAATTGCTAATACCTTTCATGTTGATCCTACCGGCTCTTCAGTTGAAGGAGGCATGGGGGTGAATGCATATCTTTCTCAAAAAATCGTACTAAACGCCGATATCAGCTATCGGCAAAAACTGCAAAAAGCCGGTGTATCTGGCACCAATTTGTCTGGCGGGATACGTTATCGTTTCTAAAGCAGAAGCTAATTTTAATTTAAATAAAATGGCAGCACAAAGTGCTGCTTTTTTATTTAAACTTATATTTTTTAAATTCTCAAAAATCATTATCACATTAAAGAAGATTTTGACTTATAACTTTTCTTTTGCATATTGAATAAAAAACTGAATACCATAGCATTCTCTCATCAAAACACCCCATGCATAAAGTTTTATGTCTTACACCACACCTCAAGCGATGATGTTTTTACAGCACAACAGAATAAGCATTCATGCGGATTTAAAAAAGTTAGCCCCTTCTTCGCTGTAGACGCTCCATTTATTTTAGATGATGTACATTTAATATACCTGCTATAAAAACTTGCTATCTGTTATAAATTCTTAAAAGCGTGTTTTTCCTCTAAAATCTCAATGCCACACCAACTCCACCATAAGACAAAATATTGATTTATAAAGATTGTTCATTGTTTTGCATGTTAAATGAGAATCCAGAATAGCGTAAGATCCTTTCATTTCAGACCTGTTCCATGTTGAATCAACCAAAATCATGTCTCTTGCAAGTTACAAGCGGGAAGAGCCCTTGTGGATAAAAAACTATTAAGAAAGGATTAAAAATGCCCCTGATGAACCGTCTCAAGTGCCAAGAGCTGTAGCAACACCCACGAGCTGGCAAATATGCACCAGCTTACTCCTTTATGAAGCGTAAAAATCGTGGTGCTCTATAGATTTACCGTTATACCATTCACGGACACCACCGTGAAATGGGATTGGGTGCCTTAAGAGATGTTTCTTTAAAAAAGCACGTGAATTGGCAACACAATGACGTTCTGTTTTACATGAGGGGCGCGTGCCCCCATTAAAGAACGAGAGAAACTGAAGCGTGAAATAATGCGTGATCTTCATCATTTAACAGATAGTGCTTTAGATGCTTTTGAACAAAATAAAGCTAAATTAAAGGATGGTGGTACAGAGGAAAGCTGATTTCTAGCCCTTTATTCTTTCCCAATAAGATCGCCTCCCCATTTAAAATATTACGCCAACAAAGATATAAGCAATCTATTCACTCAAATCTGGATGCTCTCTCCAATCTGGCATACAAAAACTAAAAACAGCAGAAGAAAATATTAAACCGCTTTAATTTTTGTCTCAAACATATAGATTTAAACAACTAACCGCTTCATATCACCACACTTCAAAGGACAGTGCTCTATAAGGCTTATAGGCAATATTCATCACATACTCTCAAAAGACTAATGCATAAAACCTTACATTACCATAGCTCCAAGCAAGCTGTTTTTAAGGCATCACGGGCTGGTCTAAATATTCCCTTGATCGCCTCCCTAAACTAAAAAATGAAGCTCCCTATTAACTCAGTCTGCAAACAATACTCCGTAAATATTCCCCCTTCTCTTAGTCCTCTCCCAGCTAGCTTCCCACAGCACGCAGTTCACATCACTACACCTTAAAAGACACTGTTTTAAGAACAGCGTTTTACAGTACAACAGGATAATAATTTAAATACCCAAATGCGCTTAAAACAAGTCTACTCACTAAACGCATTATTTATCCAAATAAACTGATCTACCTAATCATTGTCATCACTTAGAACAGCCAATATTCATCAGATTTGAATCATTCCTCTGTTTCTTTTACGCGTCCAGATAATTGCATAGCTCTAGAAAGATCATTAACTGCATTTAAATGCGTCTGAAGCAATTCACTATTACGCTGTAATTTTTCTTGTAAATCAGACAACAAACTTTCAACTTCATGCTCAATATCTTGATTCATGTAGCGCTTCACATCGCTCATGGATTTATTAAGATCACGCAAACCACGTATTTTACATAAATTTATTTCTTCGTAATCTGGAACACCACTGCTCTCTAGCATATTGCTTTCATAATCAACAACTTGAGCTAATCCTTTAACAGCAGCAACAAATTTTGTCATCGCCCAATCACGATCAATAAGATTATTATCAAGAACTTTTGCTTTTGATGCAAAACTATCATCACCATATTGCACTACAGACATTTTTACTTCCCCTTCAACACTCTTGTTCAATCTTTCAAATGAGGGAGATTAAACAGGTTCTCTTCAATGCTGATACACTCAATAAAGCTCGTGGTGCAAACATCGCTCAAACAACAGCACGACAATCCTTCAAAGCGTATACCACTTCAACTTTCAACGCATTCTCTCAAGTATTTTTCTTGCTTTGCTCCAAAACCATCATTACGGCTATACTAATTCACCAAAACGCTATAAACTTAAACCTTACGCAGCAATATCGAAAGTTCTACATTTGCTCTGTCTATTTTGGTCTATTTCGCCTTGCCGATTTTATCTTTGCCTATTTCGTCACCAGCATGCCTTCAACAGAAAACAACAACGCTCTCACGAGAACTTTGTCCATAAAAAGACCACCTGCCGACAAAAACCCACAGCATATCTCGCAGCATATCAAAGACTTAAGCTCATTAAAAATTTCAGCATTTTAACGATAGCAGCATCTTACCCTCCATAACCTTATGGCTTTTTTTGCACCTAAACTTGCATACCTTCCGGCACCCCATAAGATGGCACCCTACAAAATTAGTTGCACCCATTCAAAAAGACACACCCTCCCCCATGCTCCTTCTGCACATATGCAGTACTTCGCATAAAAAACAAAAAGAATGCTCTTTTGAACAGATTAGCCATACAGCAATATTAAAAAAGACATCTTAAAACAGCTAAACAGCCATCAATCTCCCTTTTTTTAATTATCATTCGCTTTTCTTTGCAATGAACGACTATATAAGATTTTTTGAACCTTTTCAAGAGTTTCTTAGCCAATCAATTCGATACGTCTTCAATTGCATATTCACGCGCTTGTTTTAAAGAAACATCTCTTAAGTGTACCCAAGCCTATTTCGCGCCATAACCCATGAATAATATAATGATAAATCCCCCATGACATGTATAAAATCCATTGAGCACTGTCCATCTTTACGCTTAATAAAAGAAGCAAGCCAGCACACCATCACATATTTTGCTAGCCCCTCATGTTGCGATATCCTTGACATTTAAGTGCGGTTCAAAAAGCATGCCTTTCTTGTACAGTTTCGCTCCGCATGGACCCTCCCCACTTGTAACTGCAAAAGACATGGTTTTGGTTGATTAAACCTAGAGCAGATTTGGAATGAAAAAATTTTACGGTATTCAGGACTCTAATTCAAGTTGAATAACGATAGATTATCATTATAAATCAAAATATTATCCAATGCATAATGCTTAACGCTCCCCACATTGATATTTTCAGAATTTCCACAGCATCTTCCTATAGGTTATTTCACTCCATAACACAGTTTGCTCTTAATATCGCGGCTTTACATGTGCTACTGGTATAAAAACATAGAAACAATCATTTTATAATAAAGGTACAATTTTTGTTACGAACTTTCTCTCATTTTCAACCTTCTAAATGCAGCTCTTCTCTTTCATACTCATCACATTTCAAATCTATCCCATGTTGAATAAATTAAATTTACTTGTTTGCACATCACAAACAACGCCCTGATGTGTTGATAAAATACACTGAAAGAAAAATGCCTCTTATGAACCGTCTCAAATGCCAAGGGCCATAGTAAACATTGGAAGCAAGCGTACGATGACAGTGACTTGCTATTTCATAAGTGTAAAGATGGTAGCATTCTATAGATTTTTATATTATTCAAATTTTATATTATTTCACGAGAGCTTTACTGTTATACCATTTACGAGTGTCATCGTAAAATGTTTGTCGTGTGCATTGAGAGATGTTTTCTTACAAGTACATAAATATGCAATACAAATATATTAATATACAACATAAGTATATTTCGTTTGGAACGTTCTGTTCTTTTGTGCAAAACATGCCCATTAGAACAGCATTAACCAATCTTACTATGAGATAAACGATCAGAAAACATTTTTGTCTTCTTCTGTGCACCTTAAAGGACAAAGATCTTAACTCAATCTGCTCTGTACGCAGTCCGAATTTTTGTCAAGCAATCTTCTCTTGACTTCCTACTCATGTGAGTCACTTAAACGAAAGGCTCAATAAATCAACCTACGAATATTCATCGCACACTAAAAAATACTTAAACGTTACAAGAAAACTTATATGCCTTATATTACCGCTATAAATGATAGTGTTTCATAGCATAACAGGATAAAAAAGTTTTCTGCAACACAAAACCTACAAAATCAATTAATATTCTCTTTAAAACTTTCTTTTTTAAGATTTACAGTGCTCTAATTCCTCAAGCCTTTACAAAAAAGAAACGATTTTAAGCTTGCCTAATATATTGTATCAACATATACTACGGTTTGTAACATATTGTTATTCATAAAATCACCTCAAAAAGAACAGAAAGAGGTTTTTATGGCTGATCTCGTAAAAGCCGCAGTGCTTTATTCAACCTTGATTATCACCATGAATGCTTTTGTTGTTATTTTAGTTCTCGTAATAGAAATATACTAAACATACTCTCTTGGCTTTTTGTAATTTGCGCAAACGATCATTTTAATTTTACATAAGATCAAAGCGAAAATTTAACTCTACAGATAAATTACACACCTAATTTCAAACATCGCTTGCAACTATTTAAGTGTTAACTGTGCTTTTTGTATGCATTTTTAACCATCAGTTTCCATCTTTTCACGCTACTTGAATCTCAACTTCATTCCCGCCTTAAAGAACTAAATTTTCTACCAGATCCGATCTGTAAATAATTTGTCTCCTTATTGAGTAAGTTCCTCTTGCTTCTCCCCTTCAGGGCATATCACAATTCTAAAGGAATATTTCAAGAAGCTTATGATAAATCCATTGAACACCATCATCACACACTTGCGAGGGAATAAACCAGCACCATCACATACTTTTCCAGCACCAAATGTTGCAACAACCTTTAATCCTTGAGATAGTTCATAAAAGACATTTTTACTTCTTTCTTCAACAGTTTTTATCCACACGGCTCTCCATGCTTGTAACGTGCAAGTAGATGGTTTTAATTGATTCAACCTAGAACAGATTTTGACGAGATCCTTATTCAACATAAAATAATTAAATTATTTTTATAAATCAAAGTATTATTCAAAAAACAACTCATACATAAAGTTTTGCATGAGCTCCACCACTCAACATGATAATATTACAACACAATTAAAATAAAAAATAACAAGGAAAAACCTTACAAACTCAGAAAAGAAAGGGGGAAAATGAAAAGATATGGAGAGCGCTCAATTCCTCACACATCCAGCAAAACCGTCCTAGCAAAACTGCCTCACGTCTTAACTAATGTTATAATATTCTCAAATCAAAAGCAATTTTTTAAAAATATTTTGAGAAAAACATTTAAGTATAAAACGATAATAATTCCATTCAGAATATTTTTCTCTTTATTAAGACAGAGAAAAGTAAATTCCAAACAAATGTTTCCTCCCAATTTTTCCGAAATTAGCCGCAACGCTTAAAGCCGGTCTTAGTGTGATGAAACATTTATTTGTGATGAACGCAGAAAAACACCCCAAAGGTAGATTCAATCTCATGTTTTAAATACATGCGACCAAAACATTAAACAATCAGCACATAGTTTGAAAAATTAGCAATAACACGTAGCAACTCATTCGGATGCAATACTATCACAATTGAAAGCACTTTTTGGCTGGACAAATAGACAGTATAGCATCCGTTTACACAAAGAGTACAGATCGTAAACGGCTAATTCTTGAAGCCATCAAAAGGCTCTCTAAAAGTTAGAGAGAGCCTAAAAAACGTAATAGAATCAACAATTAACCAATTCCTTATTGATAGAATAATTTATTGAATTTTATGTTTTTAATTAATGCCAAACATAAGTTCCATATACGCTTGTCTGGCATGTTGACAATTTTTAGATTTCTTTATAGACGATGGATCCATCTTTTCACACTTTTTTACCCACTCTTCGAGTAATGTTTTATCTTTCTTGAATTCCGCCACGCTGTGATTTTTTTCGCAAGCAGCAAGGACAAGTCCAGTACAAAGCAGCACTGCTGTAATAATGACTTTATTCATGATTTAATTCCCTTCCTTTTTATCTTCAGTTTTTTCTTGGTCGTCCTTTCCAGAGCCGAAAACTCCCCATTTTTTACGAGTTTCTAATTCAGCTTTTTCTGCGTTTTTACAATTTTGAGAATCAAAACTCCCTGCAATAAAACATTTCTCTAACCACTGATTGAGTAATTTAGGATCTTTCTTAAAATCTGCTACGCTATAGTTTTTCTCGCATCCAGCAACAGCAAGTCCAGCACAAAGCAGCACTGTTGTAATAATGGCTTTATTCATAAATAAATTCCCCTTTTTTCAAATTTACAAAGTTTAGGACACAATTTAGGGTTCCATTAAATTTGTACATTCGGTTCATTGGTGCATTTTCAAAAATTTTAAAATCGACTTCTGTACGCAATTTTTTCCAACCTATGATGATAAATCGCGTACAAAGAAAAACACCGCTATCAATATATTTTTATGATTTAATTGTTGTCCTGCTTTTTTTCAGTTTCATTCCCTTTTTTGCCACTTTCACGAAGTTCCTTTGCAAGATTTCTATAATGCTCTTGAAAAAGCTCCATATCGGCTTGCATGACATTTTGACAATTCTTGGTTGCAAAAGCAGAGGTCCCGATTTTATCGCATTTCTTTCCCCATTCTTGCATCAATTTTTTATCTTTCTTAAATTCCTCAACACTGTAGTTTTTTTCGTGAACCAACAGTAACAAGCCCCGTGCAAAGCAACAGCGCTGTTATAATGATCTTGTTCATGATTTAACCCCTCTCTTTGTTTTATATTTTATTAACAATATCTTTGGATTCACATCCCCTCCTATATTGTGACCTTGCGTCTAACTTTCCTTTGCAAATACGCAAACTTGCAACGCAAACATGTTAAATCATGAAAACTGCTTTTATTTATCAGACTTGCATTTGTAGCATTATCTGCACGGCTGCTCTTTGTATTTGAAGTATTTAAACTTCAGCAGTAATTTTGATATCTTGGCATTTTTCAAAAACCACTTCATCATGAGAAGTCGCACAAAATCTTATCAAAAATTCGTAATGCCTATATCCATTGCAAATTCCCTGCAAAAGAAAGAATACACCTTTTAACCAACTGATTGCGCTCTTATCATTTCTTAAACCACCGGAAAAGAAAGAAAACTTTAAGTCCCCCTGCACTTTTTAAATGCCAATAGAAATGCTAAAAAAGCGATCTTATACATTATCAATTGAAGCAAAAAAGCCTATTTCCTTGCGTACCATTACGACTGGCATTAACTATTTAAGACTATAAAATCATATAAATGTAAGAAATACTGTCTATAATATGCTCAATGACTTCTTTTGTTTATTAGGAAAACTTATAGCGCGCCAATATCAGTAAATTTTACTTATTTATATCCCCCCTTTATAAACATGAATATAATTTAATAAAATAAATCGCTGCATAACAGAAAAAAATAATCAACGCTACTCTTAATTACATTATTTACGCATGTATTAAGTGAAATAAACAAAGAAATAACCTGACGTTTAAAATCATTATCAAGAAAATTTTTATGGAAGAATAAACTTATCTATTCATCTAGCGGATAAGATAGCGATATAAGATCACAAGTAGTATGATGATTATCATACTTATAGGGAAAAGTTTGTATAGGGAAAAGTTTGAAACGGAGAATTTTTCGCAAACTCATAGCTCTTTCATGAAATGATACAGAACCTTATGAAAAACAACTTAAATGAAGCAGCCCTCGTGAAAAAAGAAGGGAGATTTTATCATTATTAACTTCGTATAAAAACAAATGATATCATCTCTAGAAAAAGTATTCAAACCAACGAAAACTTATTATCATATATCACTTTTTACACTTTTCCGTATTTTTGTGAAAGCAATTCGCGCACCTCATCGGCTATTTTAGTTCCACGACTTGCACAACTTACCTTAATCAATCGATGCAAACTTTCTGGTATATCAATCGTGAGGCGCTTCATACCTCCACTCATGCTCCCTTTGGGGCTTCCTACCCATGCATCTGCTGTTAAAGGAATTGATTTATTCGTTGGTTTCGTGCCGATTTTAATTTTTTTATTCATCGCGCTAACTCCTTGATTTCCGCTGCAACAGCTTCAATCTCTGCTGTTGCTGGTCCTTGCTTATCAACTTCATAAACCGCCTTCCCCTGTGCTGCTGCTTCTGCAAAAATCACGCGCTGCGCAACGCTAGAAGAAAGAACATGCACGGGGTATATGCCAAGAGCTTCGTTCACATCACGCCCTATCGCTGTATTGACTATTTTACGATTAATAACAAAAGCAGATTCAAGATTTTCTTTATAAATACGTGCTTCGTCAATCAGCTTTACAATTCCATCGGCTGCCCAAATATCATAGGGACTAGGCAAAACAGGTATAAGCACCAAATCCGAAGCCATAAGAGCACTACGAGCAAGATCAGTCACACGTGGAGGACCATCGATAATAATATGATCATAACCATGACCAATCTGTGTAATCTCTTTGTGAACCGTTGCACGTGGTAAACCAATAACCGAAAACAAAGGTGCATCTTCACGCGCTGCAGCCCAATCCAATGCGCTCCCCTGTGGATCAACATCAATAAGCAATACCCGTGCACCGGTACGCGCAAAACTGGCCGCAAGATTAACACTCAACGTAGTTTTTCCTACGCCTCCCTTTTGATTCAAAAGTCCAATGATCATTTATTACGCCTTTCAGCATTATCGTTTTTACGATTATACAGAAAGTAATAAAAGAAGCAAGCATCCAATACGTGCAAAATAACCATTTCTCCTATTTTTAGGATAAAACGACAGCCCGCAATTTTGTCTTTATAATATTCTTTTAGCATAAGAAAAAACATTATGAAGATGATGTTTTTGAGAATAACAAAAATAAATCTAAACAAGAGACACGATCTTCTTCCCCCACCCTAAAACGAAGATTCTTACATCCATGTCGATCTGTGAACAATGCTCTGTAAATGATCCAGCTTCTTATCTCGCGCCTGCCATTTGGGCTTCTCCCTTCATGCAGTCCACTTAATGCAACTCTACAAATAAACTCCACTCTGAATATACAACAAACTATAAGAAGCATTCATTGTTTTGCACGTTGAATGAGAGAGCCGAAATCAGGAAGATTCTCTCATTTCATGCCCTCTGATATTAAATCAATCAAAATCATGTCTCTTGTACGTTACAAGCGGGGCTAGCGTGTGGGTAAAAACTGTACAAGAAAGGATTAAAATACTTCTTATGAACTGTCTCAAGAGCCAAGGACTGTAGTAACATTGGGGACTGAAAAATATAACAATGGTACCAGCCTACTTCTTCATAAGCGTAAAGAGGGTAGTGATCAATGAATTTTATACTCTTATACGCTCGACAGGGTAAAATAGGCTTAAGAGAAATAAGGATACCTCTACCAAACGTGTGAACAAGCAACACAATGGAATGTCTATGCTTGGTAAACATAATAGATTATGCATAAAGACCAAACAGCCGTCTTGCATAAGGTCGAATAACGAACATATTGCGGAGTGAGATATTTTGCATCTTACAGCTCATTTTCCCAAAATAGATCTTCTCGACAAAAAGAATATTTTTGTTAAGATACCATTGAAAAACTTACCTTCACTATGTTCTTTTATATACCAAACTAGGGGGGATCGTGAAAATCGTGCAATTGAGAATAAATAAAGATGAATTTACAACAAATTGAACCTGATATTTTTATCAGCGCCCAAATTAGCATAGAAAATATCAAAACATTGGCACAAGCTGGTTTTAAAACAATTATCTGCAACCGCCCCGATCACGAGGAGCTTCATCAACCTGACTTTTCTAGCATTAAAACGGTCGCAAATGAATATGGCATAAAAGCCTATCACATTCCCATTTCTCCTCCAACTATAGAACAGTCAGCTGTTGAAGCTATGCAAACAATTTTAAAAACCGCCTCTCTGCCTCTTCTCGCTTATTGCCATCACGGAGCACGCTCGCTGCATCTTTATCGTTTAGCGCGTCTTTAAACACAGATTTCATACGCTTCCTCCTCGCCTTAAAAGATAAAGACTCTTAAATACACATCGATCTGTAAAAAATAATCTGTCAATAATCTTTGTCTTGCGCTTTCCACTCAGGCTTCCCACTTCATAAGACTCTACACGCAAACTTTGCTGTTAAATATACAACAAACATGCACACCTGAAGCCATAAAAATGCATGAAAATTCATATGATGATCAAGGAAATCTATTTTCACCTCACCTTTTATCACTGCTTCACCTTCTTTGTCTCTCCCTTTACCAGTACGAGCTCATTCGTACACCATAGACACCTAAAACAACAGTAAAGCCACTAAGAAAACCCCATATTCCGTATAAAAGGCATGCAGAATATTTTATAAAAAATCCGTAAGCCATAATCTATGGTTAATTGCAAAATATTGATTTATAACAATTAATTATTTTGCACGTTGAGTGAGAAACCCTAATACCATAAAATTATCTCATTTTAAGTCTATTTATAGTGAATCAATCAAAAGCGTGTTTCTTGTATGTCACAAGCAGGAAGAGTTCGTATGAAATAAAACGAGTTAAGAAAAATCCCTCTCATAAACATAAACGCTCTCAAATAGCCAAGGCTGTACAACACTGAAGGCTTGTCAATATAACTGATGATACCGGATTGCTCTTTTATTAGACATAAAGATGATAGCGCTCAACGGAGCTTGCAAGATACCATTCATGAGTGCCATCATGAAAATGGATATAGGAAGCGTTGAGAGATATTTCTTTAAAACAGGCGCGTAAATTAGCAACACAAGTATATTCCAGCATTTTATTTTACCTGTAGAACGTGATTATCCTATTCAAAAAACAACAAAGCCTGAAACTGTTATTTTCATGATTTAAGAGATATTGCTCTAGACACTTTTGAAAGTGGCAAAGCCGAATTTAAAAAAGACAGTCATCTGGACTGATTTCCCCCTTTATAACTTCATATTTTTCCCCAATAAGGCTGTAGATTGATTTCAGAGATTATCCAAATGAATATAGGCAATAGGGCTGTCCCCATCTGGTATACAAAAGCTGTAACAGCAGAGAGAGCACTAAAGCGCCTTAATCTTTGTCTCAAACATACTGCTCGCGTTGAGGATTGCTAAAGCAAAAGTTTTATGAGAAAAGCAACAAGACATAATTGGCTTTGCATTTTCATATCCTTACAAGACTGCCTTGCCGTTACATTATAGGCGTTATATTTGTGAAGGACAAAGGAGATATATGGACAGTTCTTTGCTTGAGAATCTGAAAGATTTACGTATTACGACAACCAAATTGTGCCTTTATCAATCAAAAGCATTAAAAATTTTTGAAACAAGTACACCTGCTTTCTCACAATGATTTCTTTTTATCTGCAATCGATCATAGTCTCCTTAATGTAGATTTCCTATCACAATATACGAGAGAAACGAGACTTAAAGCATTTTCCATCAGCTTCATTCTCGTTTACGTGATTGGTTAGCACAAAGCCGCTGCTGACCACCGCTCTACTTCACGAGGCTCAACAAACGAACCTTTTTTTTAATATTCATCATATGATACTAAATATCACATGCGTAAGATTTTACATAAACCCAATCCCATCATAAAAGACGATATGTCATAATAAAACAAATTAGAAAAAAGAGACCATAAACTTTTGAAATAAAAGAGTTATCGATTAAATTTTATCAAACTATAAGCTTAAAATCGCAAAAAATTTTAAAAACAGCCTTTCTCTCTCTTCACGTCTATTATTGCCAAATAGGCTGAGGCTTATTCTTTACTGCATCTTTTATGATGGGTTTTAACGGATCAGAAAGAAACAAGCAGTAAACTTTTGAATGACAACAAAAGCCATAAAATGAACTTTGAAAAAGATAATGCCAAAATCAGATATTCAGATATTCGATTCTCCCTCTCAACAACGGAAACAACATATATTCCACGATGTTTTGGAATATATCTTTGTGATTATAATCACTTTAAGTGCTATTTTTACAGCTCTTTTATCTTTTGCAGATAAGTTTAGGGCATATTTTTAAAAGTAAGCAGCCTATCCAACTTTGATAATGGTTGTGCTATCTTTAAAATTTCTTTTGCTTTTTTTTCATCACGATGCATTTGCGCAATCAAAGGTTCAAGCCCATCAAATTTTTCTTGTCCTCGCAAAAACTGGAAAAAAGAAACGGTACAGCTTTCCCCATAAAGGTCGTCGTTAAAGTCAAACAAATAGGTTTCCAAAAGTGGCGCACCATTTTTAACAACCGTTGGACGACAACCAAAGCTTGCAACACCATCATACAAAACACCGTTCGCACGACGCAAACGTACCGCATAAACACCATGAGCCAAGCGAACTTGGGGAGGCAACATTTGATTGGCGGTAGGAAATCCCAAAAAACGCCCAAGTTTATCGCCTTGAATAATATTGGAGCATACCCGATAGTGATACCCTAACAAATGAGCTGCTTTGTCCACTTTTCCTTGTGAGAGAAGCTGCCGAATAAAACTAGAGGAAATAATCAACTGTTGTGAATCTTGAAGACGCGAAACGCAAGGAACTTGCACAACCTCAAATCCATATTTCTCTCCCCTTTGGCAAAGAAGCTGCACATTTCCACTTTTCTGATGACCAAATTGAAAATTTTCCCCTGTCACCACAACTGAAACATCAAAAGCCTGTTTTAAAATCGATTTGATAAATTCATCCGCTGAAAGCGTGGCAAAGTGCGCATCAAAGGGCTGTTCAATCACACCATTAAAGCCAAGGACTTTAAAAATTTCAGCTTTTTCAGCTGCCTCTGTCAAACGATAGACAGGAGCTGAACGTTGAAAAAAACTTCTTGGATGTGGTTCAAAGGTTAAAACAACTGCTGGTTTCTTTTTTATCCGTGCGAAATCAAGCGCTTTTTGCAACACCATCTGATGTCCGCAATGAACACCATCAAAATTTCCAAGTGCCAACACGGCTCCCCGCCAAGCCGAGGGAAACATGTGAGTCCCCTGAAGACGCAAAAAATTAGCCATTACTGAAGTGCCCACATGATTGCTTGTGGTTTATAACCATGACGTTCAAGAAAAGAATGCAAAGCTTGCTTATCCACCACACCATTTTGCGCATAATCATAATGATGAATCCCCCCCATAATATAAAGGGCATCAAGACCAAAATGAGCCGCCCCCTTAATATCCGTCAAAAGACCATCACCAATAGCTAAAACTTGACTTTTTTCCACAATTCCACGAATGTTTTGAAGTTTTTCAAAGGCACACTCATAAATAGGCGCGTGAGGTTTTCCAGCAATGCGTACTTCCCCCCCTAATTGTTGATAAAGACGCGCCAATGCACCAGCGCACCAAAATTCTTTATTTCCATAATGGACAATCACATCAGGATTAGCACAAATAAAAGGTAAATTCCGCGCCCGCATGCGAAGAAACATCTCCTCATAAGCAGAGGGCTCTTCGTCAAAATCTTCAAGAAAACCGCTGCAGACGACAACAGAAGCCTCCCATTCTTCAACAAATTCACACTCTAACCCTTCAAACAGCACCAAATCACGTTGTGAACCAATAAAAAAAACTTTACGCGGAGCTGTCCGAATGAGATCGCGCGTTACATCCCCTGAAGTGATAATGGCATCATAATAGTCACGATGAACATTCATGCTTTGTAATTGAGCAGCAACATCTTCCCGTAGCCGAGGAGAATTGGTCAATAAAATAACATTTTTTCCCATTTGTCGAATTTTATACAATGCTTTCAACGCTGGTTCAAATGCATGTACACCGTTATGCACAACACCCCACACATCACAAAAAACAGCATCATAATGCGTTATAATAGTCTCAATATGGGTAAGTTCATTCATGGTGCACCTATCTTTATTTATCATTTAAAGCTGTCTTTTATTTCAAAACTACTTACCGAAAGATAATACTTGTGTCATCTGCTTTCTCAAACCATATTCCAACTTTGCATCGCTTATAGCAATCATAAAAAATGACAAAATAAATAAGTTATCGTTAAGTTGTGCAAAATTCTAAAACGCTTTATATCAAAAGCTTATCATTCCACAATGCTCATTTTTCTCATAAAAACTTTAATTCTAACAATAACTGCGTTGATACAGTTTTTTATCTAAAACACGCATATTCTTTAAAACGAACAAAAAACTCCTTAAAAAAACGCTTCCCTAAGTATAGAATTATTAATTTATAATAATAATTTATTATTCATACATAATGAGAAACCAAAATATCTTTTCTCATTTCAAATCTGTTGATATTGAATCAATCAAAACTATTCGCTTGCACATTATAAGCAGGATGAGCGTATAAATAAAAACACGTGAAGAGAGAAAAAATAGCTTTTATGCTCCCTTTCAAAGGTAAAAACTGTCGTAATATTTTAGACTGACAAAGAGTATGTGCCCTCCAAGCATCTTTTTTTCAGTAAAGATAGAAATATAGCTTTTATCCCATTCATCGAAGCTTTTACGTTATACACTTTACGAAACGCCATTTGTGAAATGGGCGCTAACATTGAGAAATATCTTCTCAAAACAAACATGTGAATATACAACAACCAAATCTATTCTGTTTTGATTTTATTTTGCATGAGGGCTCTTTACTCATAAAAGGTTTCCCCTATCATCATGATATCTCAGACGCATCAAAACAAGCCATTTTGGTTATTGGTTAAGCACAGCACCATAGGCAGTGCCTTGAGCTTAAAAACCAAGGTTTGCCTTTGTAAAAAGCGAATCTTAAAACATGAGTTTAGTAAGCGGGTTTTAAAAAGTTGAAAGGCAAATAACCTCTCATTTAAAAAAATCTATCCATCTTAAGAAAAACTATTTTTATTGCCAATCTCCTAAAATTACTTTACTAATTAGAAAATGTATTGGTCGTATACGCAACGACCAATAGGGCCTTGAAAACCCGAAACCCTAGCGTAAAAATAAACCCAGTGTGTGGGTATCCCGGAATTCCGGGAGATTTTGTTATGTCCAGGTGCTCCAAGCACTAAAAGCAAAATGCTGACTAGGGTTCAGTGTTTTCAAGCTCCCGGAATACCAATGCGAGGGCGCTCGCAACCGGAGGGGGCAAATACAAACTCAAAATCTTAATGTTGATCTTTTTGTAGGCAAAAAAATTCGCTTTAGGCGAAAAATGCTCAAAATGTCTCAAAAAACATTAGGGCATCATTTAGGTGTCACTTTCCAACAAATCCAAAAGTATGAAAAAGGCTTAAATCGCGTGAGCGCAGGACGTTTAAAGGAAATCTCCGATATATTGGATGTCCCTATTGCCTTTTTTTACGCTGATATCATCAAAAAAGAACATACCCCGTACCATCATGATGAAATTGTAGCGAGTAAAGAGGAATATTTGCTTTTAAAAAGTTTTAGAATTCTTACATCTGTCAAACAAAAAGCAATTTTAAAATTAATTTCTGATCAAAATTAAAACCTTTAAAAACATAAGTATAGGGTGCTACACGCTCTGTTCTTGGCTTCCTTCCCACACATCAAAGGATGCAAATCCCTCCTCAAACTGGTTGATACCCAATCCAACTTCTCAAAAACAGCTCCCTCTCGGCTTCACATTTCATATGGTTCCTTTCACAAAATTATACAAGAAAGCCCTCTCTTGAATATTCACTACACTCTCTTATCAAAACACCCCATGCATAAAGTTTTTATGCCTTACACCACACCTCAAGCGATATTGATTTATAAAGAGTATTCATTGTTTTGCATGTTAAATGAGAATCCAGAATAGCGTAAGATCCTTTCATTTCAGACCCGCTCCATGTTGAATCAACCAAAATCATGTCTCTTGCAAGTTACAAGCGGAAAGAGCCCTTGTGGATAAAAAACTATTAAGAAAGGATTAAAAATGCCCCTAATGAACCGTCTCAAGTGCCAAGGGCTGTAGCAACACCCACGAGCTGGCAAATATGCGCCGGCTTACTCCTTTATGAAGCGTAAAGATCGTGGTGCTCAATGGATCTACCATTATACCATTCACGGATAACATGTAAGTTTTATGTAAAAATAACTTGCTGTATTTATACAGCTTTTTTACAGTGAGGGACGCGTAAATAAAAGTTAGGGAATAGGATTTTCTAACATTTCTCTATAAAGCACGCTTCGCACAATGTTTCTAATGTTTCTTTGAAGTCTACTAACGCTTCTTGATGTAAGCCATCTAAAAGCCTCATAAACGCAACAACAGTTTCACGTTGCAACGGAGTAGAAGGTTTTATTATGATGCTTTTTCGACACGAATAGGCTTCTTTTTTTAAGAGAGAAGCCATAGCTTTATCTAAACCATAAAGCTCTATGATCTTTTCTTCCAATCCTACAGGAACAGATTTTTTGCCAATTTCTACAGAAGATAAAAATGCTACAGATATGTCTAATTTCTTAGCCATATCTAAGAGGCGTTCTGAGTGATCAACGCGAAGTTTACGTAAAATTTTACCAAAGGGTGTAAGCATCAAAAAAAGTCCTATTAGAGAAGAAATATTTTTTCTGATTCTAACAAATCTTTTTATGATTTTCTTCAATTATTACGAATCAAGAGTTCTTTTCGGGGTGGTTTTTTAGCAAAACCAGAGGTCCAAAGAGTTTCTAATTCTAAAAAGTCAAAATCCTTAAAGATCTCTCTAACCTCATCACAATCATTCAGACTCAAAACAAATTTGCCTTGAATGCTTTTGAGAACTTTTGCCATACTCACAAAATCATCTTCAACAAAATTCCCAGAGCTGTAACATTTCTTCTTCACAAGATAAGGCGGGTCTAAATAAAATAAACTGTCGGGTGCATCAAAAAGTTCGACAACTCGCTCCCACGATAAATTTAAGATTGTTGTATCAAGAAGCTTCTGTCTAACACGCCGCATCCTTGATAACAGCTTATCGGGATTAAATGCTATAGGCTTTTTCCTTCCAAAGCTAAAAGAGACATAATCTTTTTTCCCATACATCACACAACGTTGGAGAAACAAAAAACGTGCGGCTCTTTCAACTTTGGAAAGGCTTTCTGGGGCAATAGATGCAAGTTCAAAAAACAACTGTCTTGAACAAACAAACCATTCTAGTCGTTTGGCTAAATCATCAAAGTCATTTTGAACACATTGAAACAGGTTCGTAATCTCTCCATTCAGATCATTAATAACGGAATATTTTGCTGGTCTTTTATTTAGGAAAATAACACCAGAACCTAAAAACGGTTCAACATAGGTTTCATGGTCAATATTATTTAAAATCGGTATAATTTTCTTACGCAGATAGTGTTTACCACCCATCCACGCAAACAATGTTTGTGTAAATTCTTGTTTCATCATATTTTTAAAGGAGAGATTTGATATCTAACTTTTTGTTATCCACTTTTTGAGGTGTGAGAAGCTATTCTCTACGGCGTCCACAAAACGGGAAAAATCTATTACAAAC
>NZ_JBHIMP010000111.1:0-239 GCF_042194175.1 Bartonella sp. MR168JLCBS
GTATCGATTCAGGAGCAGGCTCTCTCCTTTCTATAGTTCCCTCATAACGACGCTGTGAATTCCCAGAGACGGTAAAATAAAGAGGTGGTCCAGCATGAACTTTAAGAACATCGGCTTCTGAAATTTGCGCTTTGACAGTCATTTTTGACAAATCACCTAAAATAACGATTGTTGGCGCTGACTGAACGGCATTAACATTTTGCCCTTCTTCCACAACTGTTGCTAAAACTGTTCCTGCT
>NZ_JBHIMP010000111.1:284-1254 GCF_042194175.1 Bartonella sp. MR168JLCBS
TGCTTGTACAATCTGCTGGTGAAGCTGAGCAATTTGCGCCTCGCGTGTTTTTAATTGTGTCACAACTTCATCGAAATTAGCCTGCGAAATGGCGTGCGTTTTGATCATTTTTTTCTGACGTGCTAAATTTTTCTGAGCAAGAGAAAGATAAGCTTGTTGTTCTAGCAGGCTCGCATAATAGTGTGATAATATTGCTTTTTTTCTTTTCAGATCATTTTCCTGATCTGTAGAATCAATTTCTGCCAAGAGATCGCCCTCTTTGACAACACTTCCGGGAAAAACAGGCATTGACACCACACGCCCTGTCGTACGTGCACCAACAGCAACTAAGCGATAAGGACGCACAAGACCAGAAGCCAAAACACTTTCCTCAACATCACCACGCTTTACCACCGCCGTCATATAAGTAGGTGATGGTGTTCCAAAAAAAACAGAACGCAGCCACAACAACAAGACGACAAAGAATATACCCGCTAAAAATAGGGAAAGTTTTTTGCGTTTTGTAATAAATTTTTTGATGAAACTGTTTTTCATTGTCTTACCTTTGCCTGTGAACTGGTAACACCATCGACGACTTCCGAACGTGACACATCAACGACGCCATCCCATCCACCACCCAAAGCTTTCATCAATGCAATATATTGGATAACCAAAGAAACACGGCTATCTTTCAGCGCCATTTGTGCAGAATAATAGGAGCGATCAGCATTTAACAATTCAAGGAAGCTGGTATTTCCATTTTCAAAAAGCCTCCGTGCAAGTTGTAAAGAATGCAAAGAAGCTTTATTTGCAACGATCAGTTTTTCTAGACGCTGATGTTCGTTCTTCAATTTTACAAGCGCATTTTCTACATCTTCTAAAGCTCCCAACACAGCAGCCCGATAAGTAATAAAAGCTTGATCACGCTGTGCACGTGCTACCGCGACAGAAGCGACAATCTGCCCCCCATTAAAAAAGGGAAAACGAAGAC
>NZ_JBHIMP010000112.1:0-1252 GCF_042194175.1 Bartonella sp. MR168JLCBS
GTTGAGGGTTTCTATTGCGTCAAGAGTCACACATTCATCTACCATATGCATCGTTTGTCCCGGTAAACCAAATTCAACCACTGGGCAATAATCTTTAATAAATCGCGCATCCGATGTGCCGCCTGAAGTTGAGTATTCTGGTATATTCCCTGTGACGCTTTCAATAGCATTTGATAAAATTTTAATGAGTTTGTCATTTTTAGTTATAAAAACACTCCCCAAGCTTGGAATCCATTCAAGCTGATAGTAGGGGTATTGATCATCATTGTTTTTTAATTGCACCGAAGCAAGACGTTTTTCAATTTCCGTCATAAGCGTTTCTTTTGTCCAAACATCATTGTAGCGTATATTAAAGCGGATCGTTGTCTGCGCTGGAATAACATTTACCGCAGGGTTATCCGTATCAATAGTTGTTAATTCCAAATTGCTTGGTTGAAAATTCTCTGTTCCTCGATCTAAAGCAGTTCGTGTCAATGCTTGAATAAGTTTACCTGCCCGCTCCGGAAAAGCAACATGACCTTGTCGACCTTTAACCGTCACGACACCAGAAAGTGATCCCCGGCGCCCAATCTTAATGACATCACCAACAGTTTTTACGCTTGTTGGTTCTCCCACAAGAGCTGCTGTCCATTTTTCACCTTTTTGCTCGGCCCATTTCAGAAGTTTGACCGTACCGTTAAGTGCAGGACCCTCTTCGTCTCCGGTGATCAAAAGGCTTACCATTCCTTTAATCGACCGTTTTTCAAGGATCCGAGCCAGCGCTGCAACAAAACACGCGATTGCGCCCTTCATATCAACAGCACCTCGCCCATATAATTTTCCCTGATCTATGACACCTGCAAAAGGAGGGTATGTCCAATCTTCTAACGCGCCTGGCGGCACAACATCAGTATGACCTGCAAACATAAGATGTCGTCCTTCTCCGCCCATCTTGGCATAAAGATTTTCAACATCTTCTGTATTTTTATCAGTAAAAACAGGACGCTTAACATTAAATCCCATCTTTGTTAAAATCTGTTCCAAAGTTGACAAGGCACCTGCTTCATAAGGGGTCACAGAAGGACAACGAATAAGCGCCTGTAGTAGCTGAAGTGGATCTGTAAGAACAGGCATAAGCGCTTTTCCAATCTAAACTGAGAGTTCTCAAAAATTAGGATTATTAAGCTGAATTATAAAAAAGATAAAGTAAAAACATTGAAGACACTCAGCAAATCAAGCAGGGAAAGACAAGTGTGCTGAGCCTTCAATGCCT
>NZ_JBHIMP010000113.1:0-283 GCF_042194175.1 Bartonella sp. MR168JLCBS
GCTCCACAATCGGCACAAGACCTGCTTCCTGACACAAAGCAGCATAGCGCGCGAGAGCTTGTGCCTTTTGGCTTATTGCCCCTTTTGTCGGCAGAGCATACGCATCAATCGCAATTACCGCGCGCCATTTAGCAAAACGCGCTCCTAAAGCATAATAATCTTTTAAACGCTCACGAAGACCATCTAACCCTTCTGTGATCATTTCTTGAGGAAAAGCCGCTAATGGTTTGGCACCAGTATCGACTTTAATACCTGGCAAAGCACCTGCATTACGAATAAGATC
>NZ_JBHIMP010000113.1:328-1249 GCF_042194175.1 Bartonella sp. MR168JLCBS
AGAGATGGCGCTTTCCATAGCTTCTTTTGCTGTAAAAAGCATTTCACGATAGGCGCGGCGATTGTCTTCGTTGGATTCAACACCAATGCTTTCAAAACGCTTTCCAATCGTAGCGGTACTTTCATCTGCTGCCAAAATACCTTTACCTGCACAAACTAAAGCCTGTGCAATATCTCCAAGACATTCATTCATAAAAAATTCCTCTTTTCTGTCTTCATTTCCAAAAGTGAGCAATGCACCAGCATAGCTTACACAACACAAGTTATCGTTAAGCCTGCCTGAGAGCAAAAATACCGGGAAGCACCTTGCCTTCCATCCATTCTAAAAAGGCTCCCCCTGCGGTTGAAAGATAAGTGAAATCATTGGCAACACCAGCGTGGTTAAGAGCAAAAACCGTATCTCCCCCTCCAGCAATTGAAACACATTTCCCTGTCAAGCTGCATTCTGCTGCATGACGTGCAACTGCAATCGTTCCTTGATCAAAGGGAGACATCTCAAAAACACCAAGGGGGCCATTCCACACAAGGGTAGCAGCTTTATCAATCACTTCATTGATATGCGCAATGGAGCGGGTACCAATATCCAAAATCATTCCATCATCAGGAATATCTCCAATATCATAGAGACGATGCGGTGCATCTTTTTCAAAGCGAAACCCAACCACTGCATCCACAGGGAGTAGAAGCGTACATTGGTACTCTTGTGCTTTTTCAATGACTTTTTTTATCGTCTGCATTAGTGCATGTTCACACAATGACTTACCAACATGGACACCTTGTGCAGCTAAAAAACTGTTGGCCATGGCACCGCCAATCACCAAATAATCGACCTTTTCAACTAAATGATTGAGCACAAAAAGCTTACTGGAAACTTTTGCACCTCCAACAAGTGCGACCACTGGACGCCTCGGATTGTCAAGTC
>NZ_JBHIMP010000114.1:0-1236 GCF_042194175.1 Bartonella sp. MR168JLCBS
AGTTGATAATATGGTAGATACGACATCCATAGTGCATACAACTGAAACAAAAGAGAGTAAAAGAGTAAACCGCGCAAATTTTGGAAAAATTTTATTATTAAGCTTAATAGTTTTTCTTATTCTCAGCATTTTTGGTGGGCTCTTGCATGGTGCATCAAAGGTTTCTTTGATTAATCTTGTTCATGTAATGCTCACGCAGGACTTCTCGGTGAGCAGTAAAATACGTGATTATCTCATACTTATCGACATAAGGCTTCCCCGTATTATCTTAGGGGTGTTAGTTGGAGCAGCTTTAGCTGTCTCTGGTGTCCTCATGCAGGGTCTTTTCCGTAATCCTCTTGCAGATCCTGGAATTATAGGTGTATCAGCAGGTGCAAGTCTTGGAGCTCTTTTAGCAATTGTTGTCGGTATTGCCTTCCCTTCTTTATTGGCGCCTTTTTTAGAACCTTACAAAGTCATTATAGGTGCATTTTTTGGTGGGCTGTTATCAACACTTATCCTCTATGCAATAGCAACACGTCATAGTTGTACCTCTATTGCAACAATGCTTCTCGCAGGTATTGCTCTTGGTGCTTTAAGCGGTGCTGTTGTCGGAATTCTCATTTTTATCGCAAATGACCAGCAATTACGGGACATTACCTTTTGGAATCTTGGCTCTCTTGCAGGTGCAACATGGTTGAAAGTTTGGCTTGTTTTTCCTTTTATCTGTGTCGGTCTTATTTTTTCTCCTTTTTTATCACGAGCACTTAATGCCCTTGCTCTTGGAGAAGCCGTTGCTGGCCATATTGGTTTCTATATTCAACGGGTTAAGAATATTGCTATTTTCCTTGTTGCACTTATGTGTGGTAGCGCAGTCGCTGTCAGTGGCGGCATTGGTTTTATCGGTATTGTTGTTCCACATATTTTGCGTCAACTCATTGGTCCTGATCACCGCTATCTTATTCCCTGCTCGGCTCTCTTGGTAGCTACGTTACTTATTTTTGCCGACACATTTGCACGTTTAATTGTTGCCCCAGCAGAACTGCCAATCGGAATTGTTACAGCACTTTTTGGTGCACCTTTTTTTCTTTGGATCCTTATATGTAAACGAGGAACAAATTTTCCATGATCGAAGCAGTCAACATTTGCGTTCAACGCGGAAAAAAACAGATTCTCAACCATATTGATTTTCAAGCCAAAAGTAGTGCTCTCACCGTCATTATCGGCCCCAATGGATCCGGAAAAAGTACTTTTATC
>NZ_JBHIMP010000115.1:0-1233 GCF_042194175.1 Bartonella sp. MR168JLCBS
TGTTCGAACTTTTTGGGTTTCTCTCGAAGGGAGGGTTCCCCGTGTACAAGTGATAGAATTTGCGCCTATTGCTGTTCTCCTTTCTTTGTGTTTTCTTATAACAATTGTAGCCGGTCCTGTTAGTCATTATATGTATGAAACTGCTAAGACTTTGTATGAACCTCAGAATTACATTGGGAGCGTTTTAGATGATTTTTTTCTCGAAAAGAGGGAAATGAGTCGATGAAATATTTTTGTCCTTTCCCTTTTTTCGGTGCGGCAATTGTTTTTATGTGGCTGACTTTAAATGGTTTTAATTTGGGTCAATTGCTTTTAGGCATTATAATTGCTTTGTTTGTTGGTTGGATGAGGCAGCTTCTTGAACCGGAAAAGATCACTATTAGAAGTTGGGGGGCGGTTTTTCGTCTCATTTTTCGAGTATTTATAGATTCTATATCCTCAAATGTTTCAGTAGCTTGGTTTGTTTTAACAAAAAGATCTCGAGAACAGCAGTCGGGTTTTATTGTGGTCCCTCTTTTGCTTGAAAGTCGCATTGCTTTGGCTGTTTTAGTTTGTATACTTTCAGCAACTCCTGGAGCTGTTTGGATTGCCTATAATAGAAAAAATGGTGAACTTTTGCTTCATGTCTTGAATTTAAAAAATAGATATAATTACCAACAGTTGATCAAACAACGGTATGAGCAACTGCTTTTGGAGATTTTCTCATGAGCATGATGATCCTTTATTGGGGGCTTTTCTTTTCGCAGTTTTTTTTAAGTGTGGCGATGATCCTTGCACTGTTTCGGTTGATTCGTGGTCCACGGGCGCAGGATCGGATCGTTGGTTTGGATGCTCTTTATATAACCGCTATTCTTTTGTTTCTTACATTCGATATTCGCTCAGGAACAACTATTTATTTTGTAGCGGCTCTCATTATTGGGCTTTTAGGTCCTGTTTCAAGTATCGCTTTGGCGAAGTTCTTAATGCGTGGAGAAGTTATTGAATGAAGGATGATGTATCGCTTGCAGTCGCTATTGTTATCACTTTTTTCTTAATATTGGGATCTGGATTGACACTGATAGGAACGATAGGTTTAGTGCGTTTTTCCAGTTTTTATGAGCGTTTGCATATGCTTTCAGTGGCTGCAAGCTGGGGCGTTGGCAGCATTCTCATTTCTTCGTTTCTTTACTCAATGCTTGTGGATCATCATTTTGTTTTTCATGAAATATTGCTGATGCTTTTTTTGCTCCTAAC
>NZ_JBHIMP010000116.1:0-371 GCF_042194175.1 Bartonella sp. MR168JLCBS
CTCTCCTCAGTAAGGCGGGTGGTTTATGAGGTGGTTAAACTCTTCAGGTGAAAAGTCCCCCTTCGCGTATTCTTTTGAGATTTTGAGCATTTTGAAACGGAGCGTTCTTCCCTCAAGAGCATGAATGCTAATGGCTTTATCAATCGTCTCACGCTGCTTTTGTAATTCTTCTAGCATAAAAGTTGCGAAATGGCCTGTTCGGGTTATTTTCATGCCGATTTCCTTTTTAAATTTGCTTTTGGAAAGCTTCTTTGGTGTATTCTCAACTTTTGTTTATTATTTTCACAAATGATAATTTTTCCTAGACTTTCGGGCATCTTGCCTTCAATAAAGCTACCTTCACGAGTTTCTTGCAGATGTTGAAAGCGTGG
>NZ_JBHIMP010000116.1:412-910 GCF_042194175.1 Bartonella sp. MR168JLCBS
GGTTCTTCACAAGGAGTGTTTGCGCTGGTAAACACAGACATAAAAGCAATCCTTAAAGATTTTTCTTCATCATGTCTTTCTTGTTGCGTCATGTAAAATTCTTTTTTAAGGAGCTTTTGTGAAACAAGAACATATCATTTCTCCTTTTCTGCTGTTGTACTTGTTTTGATGTTCAAATTCATCATAGGGTGTTTTTTAATTTTTCTTTGCTTGTGGAGCAAAACGGTTTTTGTTAGCAGCGGCTAACATTTCTTTTCTTCTAAAGTAAATTGCTCGACCACATCGTAAAGGGGGTTGTCCTTGCATAAGAATGATTTGTTCATCTTGGCGCATTTCCTGAATAATTTCATGGGGTAAAATCAAGGCTCTTTGTTGATAGTTGACGTTGTAAGAGCTCTTTCCCAAAGACAAACCTCTCGATTTGTTTGTTCCGGTTACTTCAACTGTCATTTGACCACAGCGCTCTGAAATGTCTTTGGCTGGTTGGAGATCTTTAAT
>NZ_JBHIMP010000116.1:961-1231 GCF_042194175.1 Bartonella sp. MR168JLCBS
GAACGCGCCCCCGCTTCTCCAAAGTGATTGACCAACTGACCAGAGGATTGATAAAAGAGCATCAAGGATGTGCCGTATTTACGCCCACGGTCGCGTGCTTCCTCTAAAATATTCATATAACCAAGAAGATCAACTTCATCCAAGACAAACAAAACACGCTTTTTATATTTTCCGTCAGCCGTAACCATCGCATTTAAAAAAGCGCCAATAATCACGCGTCCAATCGCTGGATAACTGTTCAAAATGCTTGCAGGAAGATTCAGAAAAACA
>NZ_JBHIMP010000117.1:0-235 GCF_042194175.1 Bartonella sp. MR168JLCBS
TGCCAACCACGCATTTGAACATAATTTGTTGCCACATCTCCTAACAGTGTCACCATTGTGGCACGCATATCTTCCACGGTTGCTTCAAGACCATAATGTGAGGCTTCGACCGCTCGTTTACGCCTACCAAAAAAATCAAGCTCCCAACTTGCATCAAAACCACTCCGATATTGGCTTAAAGACGCATCAGATTGTCCAGAAGCACTACGCATTCCTGAAATTGAATTTGACACAC
>NZ_JBHIMP010000117.1:320-591 GCF_042194175.1 Bartonella sp. MR168JLCBS
TTATTTCCAAAAATCGCGTAATTTATTAACACATTTAAAACAGGATCATCCAAACGCCGCCACCACCCTGCAAGCGCAACCGGATGCTCAGCTATCTGGGCCGACTTTTGTCCCCAAACTGCTGGAACACGAAAAAATGTTTTATGATAATTAGGACCAACCATACATCCTGACAGTACAAAAAAACATAAAAAAGCACTACAAAATAATCTGTTATAAGCAATACACTTTAGGTCTCTGATCTGCATCCACTCTCTCATATGTTTTCAGA
>NZ_JBHIMP010000117.1:622-941 GCF_042194175.1 Bartonella sp. MR168JLCBS
TTTTATTTAACTCTTATTCCAAAATCAGCGTGAAAAATCAAATACAGTTTGTACAGGAACGTGATCTGAAGGCTGATTCCATCCCCGTGCATCACGAAAAATCGAAAGATTAGCTACAAAAGGTGCTAAATTGGGAGAAGACCAAATATGGTCAAGGCGCCGCCCACGATCAGCAAGTGCCCAATCGCGTGCGCGATAGCTCCACCATGTATAAATCTTTGTAGGAGGAGGAAAATGCAGACGCATAAGATCGACCCATCCACCTTGGCAGCATAAAGCTTGTAACCGCTCGGTTTCAATTGGCGTATGGCTTACCACC
>NZ_JBHIMP010000117.1:951-1228 GCF_042194175.1 Bartonella sp. MR168JLCBS
TCAACACTTGCTGATGAGACCAAACATCATCTTCCAAAGGAGCAATATTCAAATCGCCCACCAAAAGAGAAGCGAGACCATCTTCTTGATCAGCTCGGATGGAAGCCATTTCTTCTAGAAAATCAAGTTTATGACGAAATTTTTCATTCACATCAGCGTCAGGCACATCACCCCCAGCGGGAACATAAAAATTATGAATCCGTATGTTCCTGCCATAGGCTTCAACAATCACCGAAATGTAACGACAATCTTGTTTTTGACAAAAGAAACGCTTTTC
>NZ_JBHIMP010000118.1:0-1226 GCF_042194175.1 Bartonella sp. MR168JLCBS
ATCTTTTGGTTCGCCTTGGAGCAAAAGTTGAAAATATTTGGCTTAGCGACTTAGAGGGAGTTGTTTATGAAGGTCGCAAGACACTTATGGATCGATGGAAAATCAATTATGCACAAAAAACTGATGCACGGACTTTATCCGAGATTATTGATAATGCAGATATTTTCCTAGGTGTTTCAGCAGGTGGTGTTTTAAAACCTGAATATCTGAAAAAAATGGCTCCAAATCCATTAATTTTAGCGCTGGCTAATCCAACACCAGAAATTATGCCAGAAGAAGCACGTTCTGTCCGGCCAGATGCAATGATCTGCACAGGACGCTCTGATTACCCCAATCAAGTCAACAACGTCCTTTGTTTTCCCTATATCTTCCGTGGTGCATTAGATGTTGGTGCCATCGCGATCAATGAAGCAATGAAAATAGCAGCAGTTTATGCCATTTCTTCCCTCGCGCGTGAAGAATCTTCAGATGTTGCAGCACGTGCATATTCAAAGGAACCACCCAGTTTTGGGCCAGACTACCTCATTCCCTCTCCCTTTGATCCGCGTTTAATACTGCGTATTGCTCCTGCGGTTGCTAAAGCAGCAATGGAAACGGGTGTGGCAATTCGACCAATTAGAGATATGGAAGCCTATTATGATGTCCTTAACCGATTCGTATTTCGTTCTGGCTTAACGATGAAACCGGTTTTTGCAGCAGTAAAAAGAGCAAAACGTAAACGTGTAATTTATGCTAATGGTGAAGATGAACGCGTACTTCGTGCAGCACAAATTGTTCTTGAAGAACAAACAGCGATTCCTCTCCTCATTGGTCGTCCATATGTCGTGGAGGCGCGATTAAAACGCTTTGGTTTAAGAATTCGCCCCAGCATAGATTTTGAACTTATAAATCCAGAAGATGATCCACGTTTTCGTGATTATGTTAACTTATTGCTTCGTTACACAGGAAGACGTGGTGTCTCGCCTGAAGTTGCAAAAACAATCGTGAGAACATCAACAACAGCTATTGCTGCTCTCGCAGTAATGCGTGAAGAAGCTGATGCAATGATTTGCGGTCTAGAAGGTCGTTTTGAGCGTCATCTTGAATTGATTGAACAAATTATTGGACTTAATTCCAATACTAGCTGTTTTTCTTCTGTTAGTTTACTTATCTCTCCGCATCGCACTCTTTTTCTAACAGATACTTACGTCAATGAAAATCCTTCTGCAGAAGAAATAGCAGAAATG
>NZ_JBHIMP010000119.1:0-1217 GCF_042194175.1 Bartonella sp. MR168JLCBS
TAATTTGTTCAACAAAAATACCATGGGATTGTTCTATTTCCCAGCGTCCAGGCGTTGCAGAAACAGCAATAGTTTGCGGGCGCATGAGATCCCATTCTTCAAAGCGTAAGGGACGATTGTCCATACAGGAGGGGAGGCGAAATCCATATTCTGCTAAGGTCGCTTTTCGTCGAAAATCACCGCGGTACATACCACAAATTTGGGGAATGGTTACATGGCTTTCATCGATAAAAACAAGAGCGTTGTTTGGAATATATTCGAACAAGGTTGGTGGTGGTTCACCGGGTTTTCGTCCCGTTAAATAACGTGAATAATTTTCGATACCGGGGCATGAGCCGGTCGTTTCTAACATTTCTAAATCAAAAATTGTACGCTGTTCTAAACGTTGTGCTTCTAAAAGACGCCCAGCTGCGTTTAATTCATCAAGGCGTTGAACAAGTTCCATTTTGATTGATTTTATTGCCTGATTTAATGTCGGTCGCGGTGTTACGTAGTGTGAATTGGCATAAATTTTAATAAATTGAAGGTCACTTGTTTTTTGTCCTGTTAGAGGATCAAATTCAGTAATCGTTTCCACTTCATCACCAAACAATGAAATACGCCAAGCACGATCTTCGAGGTGGGCAGGGAAAATTTCGATTGTATCTCCTCGCACACGAAAGGAACCACGAATGAAATTGATATCTTGTCGATGATAATGTTGAGCAACTAAATCAGCCAGTAATTGCCGTTGATTGAGCCGATCTCCTTTTTTTATTTGGAAGGTCATGGCAGTATAAGTTTCTACCGAACCAATTCCGTAGATACAGGACACAGATGCGACGATAATAACGTCATCACGTTCAAGTACAGCGCGTGTTGCAGCATGGCGCATACGGTCTATTTGTTCATTTATGGAGGATTCTTTTTCAATATAAGTGTCAGAGCGTGCAACATAGGCTTCCGGCTGATAATAATCGTAATAAGAGACAAAATATTCGACAGCATTATGGGGAAAAAAGCTTTTAAACTCTCCGTAAAGCTGGGCTGCTAGCGTTTTATTTGGTGCTAAAATGAGAGCAGGGCGTTGTGTTTTTTCAATAATTTTGGCCATTGTATAGGTTTTTCCCGAACCTGTAACACCCAAAAGCACTTGCGTACGTTCATCCTTTTCAATTCCCTCAACCAAAGTTTTAATTGCTTGAGGTTGATCTCCCGCAGCTTCAAAGGATGTTTCA
>NZ_JBHIMP010000120.1:0-871 GCF_042194175.1 Bartonella sp. MR168JLCBS
TTTATATATTATTATCCTTTCTCCTAGTGATATATTTTACTTTCAACTTATCAACGTCAAATTTGTATTGAAATTTTTTTCTATTAGCAGATACCATGTACCGTTTGTTTAGCGCTCTTCAGATTCCTAAGAAAACAACAGAAGCACTCATATCGCTGCAAAATGGCTTACTAAAGGCGCAGTGGATTAACCCACAAAACTTTCATGTCACTTTGTCTTTTTTTGGTGAGATTGAAAGCTCTCTAGCCGATGAGCTTATGCGTGCCTTTGACACAATAAAGCTTCCTCCTTTTATGCTACACATGAATGGTTTCAAAGTTTTTGGTTCGGAAAATGCTCCTCATTCTCTTGTTGTTCGTATTGAGCCTTGTGAAACTCTCAGCCTTTTACATGAAAAAATGGAATGTATTCGGAGCAACTTAGGGTTAAATCCTGATAAAAAACAATTTACTCCGCATATCACTCTTGCACGACTGCTTGATATTAAACCTGAAGATCTTCCTTTTTATCTATCTTCTCGAGGTGACTTTTCGTTTCCTCCCTTTAAGGTTGACCATTTTGCTCTACTTTTATCGCCTTCGCCCTTAAGCGATGCCCCTTATGTTGTAAAAAGAAGGTGGGTACTTCAAGGATAAAAAGAGGGTGTTAACACCCTTTAGAACTCTTTGATAAATGCCTTACGAATTTAGAAACGTAAGGCTACCTTTGTACTCAGGACATTGTTCCTGATGCATTTCAAGCTGAACCAGATTCCACAGGCACTTCTTTTGTTCCTCCTTTTGCTACACCCACTATAGCCGGGCGCAGAACACGTTCACCGATAATGTAACCGGCTTGCACAACTTGCTGAACGGTATTATCTGGAACATCA
>NZ_JBHIMP010000120.1:892-1195 GCF_042194175.1 Bartonella sp. MR168JLCBS
ATGAAAATGAGGATCAAATTTTTGCCCTTCTGGATAAATTTTCTGCACTCCATGACGTTCTAGTGCTGCTATCATTGCACGCTCAGTCATTTCAACACCCTCAGCTAATGTTTTCAAACCAGCATCATTCTCCTTTGCTCCTTCTGGAATAGCCTCCAAAGCACGATTGAGATTGTCAGAAACAGATAACATGTCACGTGCGAAATTAGCAATCGAATAGGCCTTCGCATCAGCCACATCACGTGCAGTACGGCGCCGAAGATTTTCCATATCTGCAACAAGACGTAAAAGCTGATCTTTTAA
>NZ_JBHIMP010000013.1:0-40374 GCF_042194175.1 Bartonella sp. MR168JLCBS
GGAAAATCCTATTCCCGAACTTTTGTTAACGCTCCCGAACCTTTAAAAAGATTACAAAGAATCAATACGTTATACATGGGTAAAAACTGGATGGTGATCCCGACAGGATTCGAACCTGTGACCCACGGCTTAGAAGGCCGTTGCTCTATCCAGCTGAGCTACGGGACCCCACTGATTATTTTCTCAATTCAAAATAGCATCTTTAATTCAATGTGTCCAAGAGTGCTGCCGATCACTGCGAAAATTATCAGAATAAGAAATAGCACGTCGAATCGACGTACGTTTCTTTTCTACACGGTAAGAGATAGCATTCTTACGCGCAAAAGCAATCGCTTCTTCCTTCCTATTAAATCTGATCCTTACCTGATTATTCATATCAGACGTTGCCGTGTACCCCATAAGAGGTTCAAGCATTTTTGCTTTCACCGGCTCATACTCTAGAATCCAAAAACCTGTATTCCCCTTACCTGACTGCATAGCTGTCTTAGCAGGACTATAAATACGTGCGATCATGCCTTTTTCCTTCAGATTACACAACGCTTGAATGATAGTTTTCCACCACACGTACCCAATTGGGTCATTCTCACACACTTAATCAAATATGGTCGGAGCGATAGGATTCGAACCTACGACCCCCTGATCCCAAATCAGGTGCGCTACCAGGCTGCGCTACGCTCCGCCATTTACATTTACTTGATGCACATTTCCTAAAATTTTCACAACAGAAGTGCAAGAGAAAAACACACTTTTTTTTAATTTTGTTGCATTTCTTTACAAAAAAGCACGTTTTAAAAATTTTTTCCCTACTCAATAACATATTTATTGACAAATAATAGAAAACAACCTCCGTAAAGAATCCAATCTATATTAAAAAAATAATGAATTTCTCTGTAAGGATTTCATAATTTTCATCCTGCTTTAAGCAAACTCTCACTGTATCAAAACGCATTCTACAGATACAATTTTAGAAAAAAACGACTTAAATATCATAGAAAAACTTTCCAAAAGAGAACACAAGCCAAAAAATCAGCTGTATTAAGCTTTTTCCCCTCTTTTTCTATCTTGCAAAGAACTCTTTTATTAAAAATCCTAGAATCTTCTAAAATCCAAATCCATAAACAACAAACATTTTTTCAAAGCACGAAAGTTCCATTATAAATAAAATAAAGCGCTTTTTTAGAAAAATTTTCAAATGCAAAGATGGAAAGAATTCAACATCATACAATAAAATCTCAAAGCTATTTAAGATAAACACATGACTAAAGTAAAAAATACTATTTTTCACTCTTAACAGATATCAAAAAAGAAGAAAATTTAAATGACTTGTCTTGCCACATATTGAAACGATAATAGAAGGACAGAATAAGTAAGCCATGATAGGGAGTATTTACGGATTTCTTCTATTCAAAACTTCAGCAATAACAGCACGTGTTATTTTTCTTTTTCTTTGTAATGCCAACTGATCAACAGAATCAATAACACGCTTCAATGAAAATAAAGAACGTTCACAACGACTTACAAGATAATAAACCGTGTCTGGATGTACAATAAGTTGCCTATCGGAAAAAAGCTTAAATGCAACAGCTGTTAATAATGCATCATCAGGCTGATTAATTTCAACGAACATCACCGAATTAAGACGACTTTTTAGATCATTTAACTTTAAATTCCAAGCGGAAGGAAGTGTTCGTGCCGTCATCAATAAAGTAGCTTGTCGTGCATCAAGATTTGCTTGCTTAATACTGTTAATTAAATGAAAAAGTTCTGTCTCATTAATTTCACCTGCACCAATATCCTCTATTAAAAATGATCTGCCTAAAGAAGCCATAGTAACAGCCTGATCAATTTCATTGTGCTGAATCCTGAAAGCATCTGCTTTTTGGAGCCATATATTAGAAAAATGCGTTTTCCCAGATCCTTCTTTTCCAACCAAAACTGCAATAGGTAAGCTCCAATTGGGCCAATGATCAATAAGCTGAAAAGCCATACGATTGCTTTCCGTTACCACTAAATCCTCAAATTGAAAAATCGGATCATAAGGAAAATTTAAAGATAATTGCGTTTCACGCCCATTCATTTTAGCGGCTCCGAATTTCCCCTTCGCGAATACATCTGAGAACTAAGATAAGTATGAAGAGCAAAACGAACTAAAACGCCAACAGCCGCCGCCGCAGGAACAGCAACAAGCATACCAGTAAAACCAAAGAGTGAAGAAAAAGCAAAAAGTGAAAACATCAACCATACGGGATGTAATCCCACTGATGAACCTACAAGCTTGGGTTGAAGAATATAACCTTCAATAAATTGACCAATTAAAAAAAGTGCCATCACAACGATGATTCCTCCCCAATTATTGGGATAAAACTGGACCCATGCAATACCAACAGAAAGGACCAAACCACTCATTGTGCCGATATAAGGAACAAAGCTAATAAGACCAATAAACATACCAATCAAAAGACCAAAATTGAGTCCTGAAATCGTTAAACCAATAGCATAATAGCCTCCCAATATAAGACAAACTGTTCCTTGTCCACGAACAAAGCCTGCAATAGCTCTATCCATTTCATGAAAAATACTCCGAACGGTTTCAAGATGATCACGCGGTATTAACGAATCAATTGCTGTTACCATACGCGGCCAATCTAATAACATATAAAATGCCACCACAGGTGCCACAACAAATAGGCTAACGATATTAACGATAGATTTTCCTGACTTTAAAAGTGAATTCAAAAGAGACGTAATAAAATCAGAACCTTCTCCCAAAAATCCTTTAATATTATTCCGTAATTCATTTGGATCACTTCCAAAATAGCGCCTTATCCAATCAAAATCATGCTCAACAAAAAAGGTTTGAATACGATTAATATAAACAGGTAAACCATCACTCATAAATTGCTGTATTTGCCAACTAATAACAGGAATCAAAATAACTAAAGCAGCAACAAAAGTAATAACAATAAATAAGGTAATGAGGACAGTCCCAAACACACGGCGAATACCAAATCTTTCAAGTAATTGAACAATAGGATTGAGAAAATAAGCCAACACAATCCCTGCCACAAAAGGAAGCAAAATCGATCCAAAAACAAACATAAAGAAAATGAAAAAAATCAGCGTACCAAGCCAAAAAAAGATTTGCCTTTTCATATTATTCGGCAACGGTAATTGAGTATACGCTGGCACATAAGTCTTATAACGATCACGAGATGTATTCTCACTCACTTTCTTTCTCATAAGCTGCCAAGAAGACTGACCGTGATTATCTGATATCTTGCTCATAAAATATCCTAAAAAATTCTTCACAAAAAATTATAAACATCTTCAAAATAAGGTACAAGCAAAGTTGCTTATTTTCTTATCAATATCTCTTGCAGAGAGAACTCTATCATGGCATTGCATAATATCAAAACCCGATTTTCCATTAAAGGAAGGCTCCAATGAGCAATCAAGATCTTACAAATAATAAATCCAAAGTTGGTCTTACCTACGCAAAAGCCGGTGTAAACATCGATATGGGTAATGCCATGGTAGAAAAAATTAAACCCTTTATACGCGCGACAAAACGAGCCGGAGCAGATGCAGAAATTGGCGGTTTTGGTGGTCTTTTTGATTTAAAAGCAGCTGGCTTTACAGATCCTATCCTAGTAGCAGCCAATGATGGTGTGGGAACAAAATTAAAAATTGCCATTGAAGTAGGTCACCATAACACTGTAGGTATTGATCTTGTAGCTATGTGTGTCAATGATTTACTCGTACAAGGGGCTGAACCTCTCTTTTTTCTGGATTATTTTGCAACTGGAAAGCTTGACCCTGAACAAGGTGCTACGATTGTTTCTGGTATTGCAGAAGGATGTAAACAAGCCGGTGCTGCGCTTATTGGAGGAGAAACTGCAGAAATGCCAGGAATGTATGCAGAGGGAGATTATGATCTAGCCGGTTTTGCTGTAGGAGCATGCGAACGCAGCAAGCTACTCCCTTCAAAAGATTTAACAGAAGGGGATATTATATTAGGTCTAAGCGCCTCTGGAATTCATTCCAATGGCTTTTCGCTTGTTCGACGAATCATCCAGCAACATGATCTCAAATGGAATGACCCTGCCCCTTTTACCCCCGAAAACAGCCTTGGTGTAGCACTTCTTACACCAACACGCATTTATGTAAAATCGCTTCTTCCCATCATGCAAAAATACGAAGGGATTAAAGCTCTTGCTCATATTACGGGTGGAGGCTTTCCTGAAAATATTCCACGTGTTGTTCCATCTTATCTCTGCGCTGAAATTAATCTTTCTACCATCAATGTTCCAGCAGTATTTTCATGGATTGCCAAACAAGGTAAAATAGAAGAAGCAGAAATGTTAAGAACATTCAATTGTGGTATTGGCATGATCATTATCGTAGCACAGCATGCAGCTGAAACAATTACGCAAGCTCTTGAAAGAAAAGGAGAGAGTGTAACTCCCCTTGGCATTTTAACAAAACGCCAAGATCAAAATAAAGGAATACTTTATAAAGGGGTACTGCATTTATGAAAAAACAAATCGTCGTTTTCATTTCTGGTAATGGATCCAATATGGTCGCCCTTGCTCAAGCTAGTCAGCAAAAGGAATATCCTGCTGAAATCGTCGCAGTTATTTGCGATAATCCGCGTGCAAATGGTATTGAAAAGGCACAAAACCATAACTTACCTATTCATATTGTTGATCGCAAAATTTACAAAACAAAAGAAGAGCATGAAGAAAGTATTTTTACGATTTTAGATCAATATAAACCGGATTTTCTCTGCTTTGCAGGATATATGCGCCTTATCTCACCACGTTTTGTAAAACTTTACGAAGGACGAATTTTAAACATTCATCCTTCTCTTTTGCCTTCATTTAAAGGCTTAAACACACATGAAAAAGCTTTACAAGCAGGCGTAAAAATCACGGGTTGCACTGTTCACCTTGTTACAGAAGACATGGATGCAGGAAAAATCCTTGCCCAAGCAGCCGTTCCAGTCTATCCCCATGATACTGCTGAGAGCTTAGCACAAAGAGTTCTTAAAGCAGAGCATAAACTCTACCCCGAAGCCTTAAAAGCATTTATTGAAGGGAAGAGCAAAATGGTAGATACGCAGCAACAGCTTTTATCTTTTTGAGTGTATCAACAATCTATTAATTAGCATTTTTCAATGTTTTACACATAATTTGTGCTCAGTGTCTATAATTAAAAATCTCTATGAAATATTAACATAATAAAGTCTATCTCTTCATAAATTTTTGCGCAGAATGTGTGATTTTTTTGAATTTTAGTTAATTTTTCAAATTCTTCTTTTTTATTCAGTTCTATGACATTATCACAAGATCACAAGCCCTATTTATTAAAATACTCTCATATTTCGCCTAAAAAATCTTAAATACGCAATTTTTCTATTGCATAAATTTTTGCCTCATGATGAAAGTGTTTCTTTAACTGTTAGAGCTAACTGTTTGAGTGTAAAAGGTTTAGATAAAAAACCAAAAACAGCATCTTGTGGAAGATTTTTAGCAAAAGCATCTTTTGCATATCCAGAAACGAAAAGAAATTTGATATCAGGATAGTTTTTACGTACTTCCTTCAATAAAGTGGGCCCATCCATTTCTGGCATCACTACGTCGGAAACAATAATATCAACAGCTCCTTTTTGTTCCTCAAGAATAGAGAGTGCCTCCACCCCACTCGCTGCCTCTAAAACCGTATATCCTCTCATTTGAAGAGCTCTTACCCCCCCCATTCTAACCGCATCTTCATCTTCAACCAATAAAACAGTCGCAAATCCTGTTAAGTCTATATTTTTATCTTTTTCTTCATCTTTTTCAATCTTTTGAGAAATTTCTCCTTTTATATTGGGGATATAACGGGGAAGAAAAATATGAAATGTTGCTCCTTCACCTTCTTTACTTTCACAATAAATGCACCCACCGCTCTGCTTGATAATTCCATAAACCATTGATAAACCAAGGCCTGTTCCTTTTCCAACTTCTTTTGTTGTAAAAAATGGCTCAAACATTTTTTCTTGTATAGCAGCAGATATACCAGCCCCTGTATCTGAAATAGTCAATTGCACATACTCACCAATTACTAAACCAAGATGATTAAATTCAGCACTTTGTTGCTTTGTAATATTGTTTGTCGCAATCGTAACAATACCTCCATCTAACATGGCATCACGCGCATTAATAACCAAATTCATAATAACACGCTGAAAAGATGCTTGATCAACTTCAACACTCCACAAATCTCTTCCATGGATAATTTTTAACTGAATATTATTTCCCAAGAGTGGTACAATAAGATTGCGAATATCCGATAAAAATTCAGTAAAATCAACTTCTTCAGGTCGAAGTGTTTGCTTTCTAGAAAAAGCTAATAATTGCTGTACAAGAGCAGCTGCACGATTAGCATTATTTTTAATATTGATCAGATCAGCATGAGCAGGATCAGAACTACGATGCGTATTTAAAAGAAGATCACACGACATTAAAATTGCTGTTAAAACATTATTAAAATCATGAGCAATGCCGCCAGCCAATTGTCCAACAGCTTGCATTTTCTGACTTTGCATCATTTTATCTTCAAGCGTTTTTTGTTCGGTTGTTTCAATCACAGAGACAATAAGTAAATCTTGCAATGCATCACCATGATAGGGCGGTACAGACATAATATGAAGCCGTAAATGGCATTCTTCATTTTTTTCCAAAACAGTTTCTAGAGAAACAAAATAATTTTTATTTGTCGCGATTCTCTGAAAAGAACGCTCTAACTGCACACAATCACGACGAGAAATAACATCATAAAAATTGACTGCTTTGTCCACACATCCCGTGAGTGATGAAAAAGCTTTATTCATATGAACCAATTGCCCTTCATGATCCACCACGGCTATTGCAAAAGGACTCGCATCAAAATATTCTCCTAATATAGTGGGTAATTTTAATTGATCGTCCTCTTCTTTTTGTATTTGTTGTGGAATGATCACAATGCGATAAACGGCTTCCTCTTCTAAGAGAGAAGAAACAGAGATAAGACAATGGAATATTTTCTCACAAGTCGCTTGTGAATTTAAACATAACGAAAACTTATAAGGTAATGAGTAACCTGAACTTTGATATCTGTTGGTTTGCAAACAGATATCACTCCATGAGCTCTTAGCGCCAACGCTATCAAATAACGAATCAAAATTATATTGACCAATTGAGAAACTCGCTAAATCAATTGAAAACCATTCGGCAAAAACCGCATTAGCATAAAGAATAGTTCCTTGTGTATTAACTGATACAAAACCAATAGGAGCTTGATCCAAGTGATTGATAGCCTCTTGAAGGTTCGAGAAAAAAACTTCTCGCGTTTGTTGTAAATGCGAAATATCAGCAATACGCCAAAATAAAAGCTTTTTTTTCTGTTTTGTGATAGGTTGAACAGAAATATTATACCAAACAGATTTTTTTGGTGTAGCATCGGTAAAAATTGGTTGTTCTACTCTTAATTCCTCTTGCGCTGCAAGATTATTACAGGCTGCAACCTTTAAGCGATACGAAAGTGCGCCAGCTCCTGGAAGATCAGCAATAACCATATAACAAGACACTTCAGGCTTATAGGTCAGAATTTTTCGATAGTTTTGATTAGAATAATAAACAAAACCAGAAAGGTCAGAGATTACAATTGCATCATCGCTCCCATTAAAGATGCTAAAATCAAAATCTTCATGCAACCACACATGGTATCTTAAAATTCCCATTCCACACAAAACAAGTGTTGCAACGCCGATAATTGCTAGAATCAAAAAAGATATCAATATAGCCTTTTGCAAATAGCTTTGTGGATAAAAAAAGCCTAAAATACCCACAATGAAAAGAGAAACTAATATAAAAACAACACTAAAAATCACAACTCTTCGATGAACAGAAGACGCTGATCTTTTATTATTATCAAAACCTTTATCCATCTCTCATTGCCTTAGATTTAGTTGTTTCTTATATCACAAAACTTCCTTTATATTCATTGTTATAAAGTATATACTATGATATTATCTCTAAGAAAGCTCACTTAATGTTAAAAAGTTTATTTCTTGTATTTAAGTGAACCTTTTAAGGGTGTGTTTATAAATTTATCTCGATAAAAAACGATATTTTCACACAAAAATGGGAGAAAATCTATGTATATCTGGTTATCAGAGCAAATAGGTGTATCTGCTGCGAAAATAACGATAAGCTTTTTGTTTTTTATAATAACAATCGTTGCTATTACCATAATTATCTTGTTTTTACGTCGTTTAAGTACGAGAAGATTCAGCATTAATAGAAAAAAAAGTCTATCACGATTAGCATTATGTGAAGTAATTTCTATAGATCGAGCACGCCGCCTTGTTTTAGTCCGTTGCGATAATAAAGAACATTTGCTCCTTATTGGTGGATTAACAGATGTGGTTGTAGAATCCGATATTACCGGTACATCAAAAATACAAAAGGGAGAAACGCTCACACATCCCAATTCCGCCCCTACAGAAAGAAACGATATACCGGATAAAAATCCCTCTCCTTTTACGAATCAAGCGGTAAAAGATTCAGCAATTACCGCCGAAATTGAGGGACGGCAAGAACCATCTTTATTCATTCCTACCCCTCAAAAATAAAAATATACAATTTTATCACCACGAGTTTTGTTTGTTTATCATTTCAATGACCTTAATCATCGCGATAAACTCTTTCACGTCGTTCGTGACGTTCTTGCGCTTCCAATGACAAAACGGCTATTGGCCGAGCCTCAAGACGCTTTATACTAATGGGTTCGCCGGTTTCTTCACAAAAGCCATATGTCCCATTATCAATGCGCTCTAAAGCAGCATCTATTTTTGAAATAAGTTTCCTCTGACGATCCCGCGCACGTAATTCGATTGTACGATCAGTTTCACAAGAAGCCCTATCAGTCAAATCAGGTTGACCAACATTCTCTTCCTGCAAATTTTCCAAAGTCTCACGAGCTTCTTTTAATATATCATTCTTCCAAGAAACCAATTTAGCACGAAAATACGCCTTTTGCCGCTCATTCATAAAAGGCTCATCTTCACTAGGGCGATATTGACCATCAATCTCTTCGCTCATGCAATAAAAAACCTCCACATATGCTATGTGCGGTCTATATATTGTGCAATACCCATCAACACAAGAGTAAAATGTTTTTTCATAACAATCTACAAATATGTCTAAATACACTGTTTAGATTTGATCGCTTTTCTATGTAGATTGGATTCTTGATCAAATCTCATCCAGAACATTTTTCTTGCTTACTGAGAAACTTCAAAAAGAAGGAAATCTAATATCAGATATCAGAGTCATCACTCCCCTGCTTTCTCATCGTTTAAAATCTAAATGAAGCAACAATAAATCATTTCAGCAATGCAAAAAAATAAAATCTTTATAAAGGCAAAGTGTGATATTCACGTTTTAAATACATCAAAGCATCTTTTTCTTTATTACAGTTGATTGCAACAACCTCACCAATTAAAACACAATGGGTTGCGTGCTCGTGCCAACAAATCAAACGACAATCAAACGACGCTAGAGCGTCTGAAAGACTAGGCGCCCCCGTTTGCAAAACTCCCCATTGAGCAGCATCAAAACGCTCATTTTGTGTAAGAGTGCAACACCTCGAAAAAACATCCGCTAATGAACGATGTTTTCCTGCCAAGCTATTAACACAAAAATTTCCATTCTCCATAAACACCTGATTCTTTAAATTATGGCGCATGAGACAAACAAGAAGGGTTGGAGGATTATCAGATAAAGAACAACACGCCGAAACAGTCACCCCGCGTCTTCCCTTAATGCCATTTGTTGTCACAATATGCACAGCTCCTGCAAAAAGACTCATGGCATCTCGATATTCTTGGGAAGAAACCGCAATATTATGTTGAAGTTCAGGCATCAAATATGTTTTATGATTCGACATATCTTTCACTTATAAAGCTTTAAAATTTCAAGCGATCTTTCCATAACAAAGACCTATAATACATATTTTTTCTTTTCCGTCATAACACAAAAGATATTTGTGTATACACAGCGATATGATAAAAACAGCCAATCAAGGAGATTTTAATGCCCCATTCTCATCTCATTTCGCCTTCACTCTTGGCTTCTGATTTTTCTAAACTTGGACAAGAAATGTTAGATGTTGTTGATGCTGGTGCAGATTGGCTTCATCTTGATATCATGGATGGACACTTTGTTCCTAACATCACCTTTGGTCCTGAAATAGTCAAGGCTCTGCGCCCATTAACCAAAGCAACATTTGATGTCCACCTGATGATCGCACCGGTAGCCCCTTATTTGGAAGCTTTTGCAAAAGCGGGTTCAGATATTATAACCATTCATGCTGAAGCAAGTCCACATCTTCATCGTTCATTACAAACAATAAAAAAAATGGGAAAAAAAGCAGGAATTGCACTCAATCCAAGCACCCCTGAACATGTACTTGAATATTTGCTTGATCAATTAGATCTCATTCTCATCATGACTGTTAATCCCGGTTTTGGTGGACAAAGTTTTATTCCAGAAATAAAAGATAAAATTAAGCGCGTTAAAAGCATGATTGCAAACCGCCCTATTGATCTTGAAGTTGATGGTGGTATCACCGTTGATACAATTGGGATAGCTGCAAAAGCTGGTGCAAATGTATTTGTCGCAGGCTCTGCAATTTATAAAAACGGAAATAAAGAGCTTTACAAAACACGTATTAATGCATTGCGCCAAGCCGCAATCCTCTCACAAGAAGGAAAAAAATAATGATCGCACGTTATTCCCGCCCTGCAATGGTAGCAATTTGGTCTCCAGAAACAAAATATCGTATTTGGTTTGAAATTGAAGCCCATGCCTGTGATGCCCTTGCTCACTTAGGGATTATTCCGAAAGAAGCCGCCAAAGTCATTTGGGAAAAAGGGGCAGTAGCTAAATTTGATATCAATCGCATTGATGAAATTGAAGCAATTACCAAACATGATGTTATCGCATTTCTGACCCACCTAGCTGAATTCATTGGACCAGAGGCACGTTTTATCCACCAAGGCATGACATCATCTGATGTTCTAGATACAACGCTAAACATTCAATTGATGCGTGCTAGTGATATTTTGCTAGAGGATATAGATCAACTTCTTGAAGCATTAAAAAGACGTGCTTTTGAGCATAAAGAGACAATCACCATTGGGCGGAGTCATGGCATTCATGCTGAACCGACAACATTTGGAATCAAGTTTGCTCTCGCATACGCTGAATTTTCCCGTTGTCGCAAACGTCTTCTTGCAGCACGAGAAGAAATTTCTACTTGCGCAATTTCAGGAGCTGTAGGAACTTTTGCAAATATCGATCCCCGCGTTGAAGAACATGTAGCAAAAGCCTTGAGGATGCGTGCTGAACCGGTTTCCACTCAAGTAATACCAAGAGATCGTCATGCTATGTTTTTTGCAACACTTGGTGTTATTGCTTCCTCTATTGAAAGGTTAGCAATAGAAATACGCCATTTACAACGAACAGAAGTTCTTGAAGCAGAGGAACATTTCTCACCTGGGCAAAAAGGTTCATCGGCAATGCCTCATAAACGTAATCCAGTTTTAACAGAAAATTTAACTGGATTAGCCCGCATGGTACGTGCATTTGCACTCCCAGCCATGGAAAATATTGCACTTTGGCATGAACGCGATATTTCTCATTCATCTGTTGAGCGTTATATTGCTCCAGATGCGACTATTACACTTGATTTTGCTCTTTCTCGCCTCACATCTGTCATTGAAAATCTCATTGTCTATCCAGAAAATATGCAAAAAAATCTCAATAAATTCCGCGGTCTTGTTCACTCACAACGGGTGCTTTTAGCACTCACGCAAGCAGGAATCAGTCGTGAAGATTCTTATCGGATTGTACAACGAAATGCGATGAAAGTTTGGGAACAAGGAAAAGATTTCTTAGAAGAACTCCTCAACGACAAAGATGTTACCAAAGCTTTAAGTGAAGAAGAACTTCGTGAAAAATTTGATCTTTCTTACCACACCAAACATATCAATACGATTTTTAAACGTGTTTTTGAAGAACAATAAAGGCGACATAGAAAACCCAAATCTATTCTACCTATGATCAAAAATCTATTGTAACAAAGAAAACAATTCATGAAAGCAAATCAACTCGATATTCTTATTGTTCCTGGCTACAAAGGATCTGGTCCAGATCATTGGCAAACACGCTGGGAAAAAAAATTGTCGACGGCCCGCCGCATTGAACAACTCCATTGGTCAAAGCCTGTTTGTGAAGAGTGGGTTAACAAAATTAAAACTGCCATCGCAAAAGCTCAAAGGCCTGTTATGCTTATTGCTCATTCATTAGGAGTTCCCAGCGCTATTCATGCAACGGTACAAAATACAGAAAAAATTTGCGGCGCTTTCTTTGTTGCACCTCCAGATGTCTCCAATGAGAAAATACGTCCCAAACATTTAATGACATTTGGCCCCTATCATCGTCAAAAACTGCCTTTTCCTTCTATTGTCATAGCCAGTCGCAACGATGAGTTTTGTCAATTTTCAGTAGCAGAAAAAATTGCCAATGATTGGGGATCACTCTTTGTTGATGCTGGGTATTCTGGCCATATTAACGCAGAATCCGGACACGGACCTTGGCCTGAAGGGCTTATGGTCCTCTCTCACTTTCTTGCAAAAATTTGATCAAAGAGAGGTAATCTTCTTTCTCATCACTTATGTATCTTCACCTTTGGGTAGACGTGTAATGACAAAAATTATAAAAGTATCATAGCAATATCATTGAGAAATTCTATCAATTAGGATAGTATCATTCACCAATGTTATTAAAACCTCTCAAGATAAATAGAGAATCATGATGAATCGTCGCCACCGTATCTATGAAGGCAAGGCTAAAATTTTATATGAAGGACCTGAACCAGGAACTTATATTCAATTTTTTAAAGATGATGCAACTGCCTTTAATGCAAAAAAACATGAGATTATCGACGGAAAAGGGGTTTTAAACAACCGAATTTCGGAACATATCTTTAGCCATCTTGGGCGTTTGGGCATCCCAACACATTTTATCAAACGTATAAACATGCGCGAACAGCTTATTAAAGCAGTGGAAATCATTCCGTTGGAAGTTGTTGTTCGCAATGTTGCTGCCGGCTCTCTTGCTAAGCGTTTAGGACTGGAAGAAGGAACCCCGCTTCCGCAAGCCATCATTGAGTTCTACTATAAAAATGATTCTCTCGATGATCCTATGGTAACGGAAGAACATATCACAGCTTTTGGGTGGGCTGTCCCACAAGAGCTAGAAGATATCATGCAACTTTCAATTCGTGTTAATGATTTTCTTTCTGGGCTTTTTGCCGGTGTTAACATCCAATTAATTGATTTTAAAATGGAATTTGGTCGCCTGTGGGAAGATGAAACGATGCGTATTGTTCTTGCTGATGAAATCTCACCTGATTCTGCACGACTATGGGATATGCACACACAAGAAAAAATGGATAAAGACCGTTTTCGTCGTGATATGGGTGGGCTTATTAATGCCTATCAAGAAGTTGCCAAACGCCTTGGTATTATGAATGAAAACGAACCAACACGACCAAGTGGTCCCGTTCTCGTAAAGTAAAAACAGGGCAAAAAAACATCACCTTATATAAATACCCCTCTTCAAAGGAGAGGTTCTTTTAACAAGCAGGAAGCAAAAAATGAAAGCACGCATTACGGTTACTTTAAGAGAAAGCGTTCTTGATCCACAAGGAGAAGCAATTGTCGGTGCTTTAAAAAGTTTAGCTTTCGAAGGCATTCAATCCATTCGTCAAGGAAAGGTTTTTGATATTGTTCTTGATGATCTACCTTCTGAAACCGCAAAGAAAAAACTTGAACAAATGTGTGAAGAGTTACTCGCAAATACTGTCATTGAAAATTATACAATCGAACTTTTTTAAGTGGAACACTCATGAAAACTGCCATCATTCAACTTCCTGGATTAAATCGTGATCGAGATATGGTTGCAGCATTACACCATATAACGGGAGTTGAGCCACTAAAAATTTGGCAAACAGAAACAACAATTCCAGATGTAGATGTTATTATTATTCCTGGTGGTTTTTCCTATGGCGACTACTTAAGATGTGGTGCTATTGGAGCGCGAACTCCCATCTTAAAAGCCATTCGTGAAAAAGCACAAGAAGGTACTACAATAATAGGTATCTGTAATGGATTTCAAATTTTGTTGGAAGCAGGATTATTACCTGGAACTTTAATGCGTAACGCTTCTTTAAAATTTGTTTGTCGTGAAATCAAACTTGAAGTCGTTAACGCCAAGACGAAATTTTCTCGATATTATTCTCAAGGACAAATTATTCGTTGTCCTGTTGCCCATCACGATGGAAATTATTTTGTTGATAGTGAAACATTAAAGCAAATGGAAGACAATGAACAAATTGTTTTTCGCTATGCAGAAAATACAAACCCGAACGGCTCAATGAAAGATATTGCTGGTATTGTTAATAAAGCTGGTAATATTCTTGGTATGATGCCTCATCCTGAAAACTTTATTGAACCCGCCCACGGAGGTATTGACGGTCGTTTACTTTTTCAAAGTGCTTTAGAGTTGGTAAATGGATGATGTTGAAAAAATACTCGCGCTCTATGATTGTCAAAAACAAGGATCTATACTATTCCTCGCATCGTAAATCTATGAACAAAGCTCTTCACAAACAACAATGGATATTATTTTCTAAACACATAAGTATTTAAGACCATTTTAGTCTTAAATCCCACCAAACAAACGAACAAAAACTTCAGATTAATATCTATAACTATTTATTATTAAACAACATTATTGCTTATAATATAAGCTACTAGATTAAAAAAATAAAAATGCTAAATTTCGATTAATTTAACGGATAAATACTCATGAAGCCTTGCAATAACATCATTATTACACCAGAACTCATTGCACAACACGGGCTAAAAGAGGATGAATATCAACGTATCCTGACGTTAATCGGTAGAGAACCAACATTTACTGAACTAGGAATTTTTTCTGCAATGTGGAACGAACATTGTTCCTATAAATCATCTAAAAAATGGCTAAAGACTCTTCCGACAGAAGGAAAATGTGTCATCCAAGGACCTGGTGAAAATGCTGGTGTTGTCGATATTGGCGAAGGGCAATGTGTTGTTTTCAAAATGGAAAGCCATAACCACCCTTCTTATATTGAACCTTATCAAGGTGCAGCGACAGGTGTTGGTGGTATTTTACGTGATGTCTTTACAATGGGAGCCCGTCCTGTTGCTGCTATGAATGCATTGCGATTTGGTGCTCCTGATCACCCAAGAACACGCCATCTTGTTTCTGGTGTTGTTTCTGGAATTGGTGGTTACAGCAATGCTTTCGGCGTTCCAACTATTGGTGGAGAAGTAAATTTTGATGAGCGTTATAATGGCAATATCCTTGTTAACGCTTTTGTCGCCGGTATTGCAAAGACAAATGCCCTTTTTTATTCTAAAGCGCAAGGTATTGGACTCCCTGTTGTTTATCTTGGTGCAAAAACAGGACGTGATGGTGTCGGTGGAGCAACAATGGCTTCTGCTGAATTTGATGATTCAATCAGTGAAAAACGCCCAACTGTTCAAGTAGGTGATCCTTTTACAGAAAAATGTCTCCTTGAAGCATGTTTAGAGCTCATGGAACTTGGAGCCGTAGTTGCTATTCAAGATATGGGGGCAGCAGGACTCACCTCTTCTGCCGTTGAAATGGGTGCAAAAGGAAATCTAGGGATACAGCTTAATCTCGATACAGTTCCTGTTCGAGAAGAAAACATGACAGCCTATGAAATGATGCTTTCTGAAAGTCAAGAGCGTATGCTCATGGTTCTTAAACCAGAACTAGAAAAGCAAGCAGAAGCAATTTTTCATAAGTGGGGGCTACATTTTTCTATCATTGGAAAAACAACCGATGATTTACGTTTTCGTGTATTTCATCAAGGAGAAGAAGTTGTCAATCTTCCCATCAAAGAGCTTGGTGATGAAGCGCCTGTTTATGATCGTCCTTGGAGTGAACCGGCAAAAAAAACACCCTTGAAAGCAGAAGACGTCAAAAAAGTTGAAAATCTTGGTGATGCGCTTTTGACCTTATTGAATTCTGCTGATCAAAGTTCACGGCGATGGGTTTATGAACAATATGATACCCTTATCCAAGGAAATAGCCTTGTTTGTCCAGGAGGTGATGCAGGCGTTATCCGTGTAGGAAACAACAGCAAACGTGCTCTTGCTTTTTCTTCTGATGTAACACCTCGCTATTGTGAAGCAGACCCTTATGAAGGAGGAAAACAAGCTGTCGCAGAATGCTGGCGAAACATTAGTACGACAGGTGCAACACCACTGGCTGCGACAGATAATCTCAATTTTGGTAACCCTGAAAAACCTGAAATTATGGGACAGCTGGTTTTAGCTATTAAAGGTATAGGAGAAGCTTGTAGAATCCTCGATTTTCCTATCGTTTCAGGCAATGTTTCTCTTTACAACGAAACAAATGGGGAAGCCATTCTTCCAACCCCCACAATTGCTGGTGTAGGCCTTCTTAATGATTGGTCTAAAATGGTAACAATAAGTGGTATGCAAAATGGAGATATTCTTGTTTTAGTAGGAAATTGCGGCTCCCATTTAGGACAATCAATTTATGCACGTAACATTTTAAATATTGATGCAGGTACCCCCCCCCCTGTAGATTTACAACTTGAAAAAAAGCATGGTCAATTTGTTCGAGATGCCATTAATAGCGGTTTTGTTCACGCCGCCCATGACCTTTCTGACGGAGGATTAGCGATAGCACTTGCTGAAATGGTGATTAAAGCAGGTAAAGGAATCAAAGTAACGTTAAGCAATAAATCACCCTATCATGCAGAACTTTTTGGAGAAGACCAAGGACGTTATCTTTTAGCCGTCAAACCTCACTCTCTCAATAGTCTTAAAGAGCGTGCACAAATCAATACAGTTTCTTTAACAGAGCTAGGTCAAGTTGAGGGAACTTCTCTCAATATAGATGGGATATTAACACTTTCAGTAGACAAACTCACAAAAGCCTATGAAAACTGGTTTCCACAATTTATGGGTGAAGAGTAAAAATTGTTTTTTTCTCTTAAACAGCCTTTATAAAAAATGAATAACATAGGAGAATAATGATGGCAATGAGTGCCCATGCAATTGAAACGCTTATTCGTGAAGGCATTCCTGATGCTACTGTAACAATTCGTGATCTTGCTGGAGATGGGGAACATTACGCTGCAGAAGTTATTTCTGAAAGTTTTCGTGGTAAAACCCGTATTCAACAACATAAAATGGTCTATGATGCCCTTAAAGGCAATATGGGAAATGACCTTCACGCCTTAATGTTGCAAACAAATATCCCAAAATAATCTAAAATTTCTTCTTGCATTCACTCATTTAATACGATTAAAAACAGTATGAATATAAATTACACACTTATAAAAATCTGAAATATCGAGGGATAAAAATGACCACTGTTCATGATTTTATTGACAACGAGATTAAAACAAACGACGTCATTTTATTCATGAAAGGAACACCTGACGCTCCGCAATGCGGGTTTTCAGGACAAGTTGTTAAAATCCTTGACTATTTAGGATTGAATTATAAAGGAATTAATATCTTAACTTCTAACGAATTGCGTCAAGGAATTAAAGATTACTCAAATTGGCCAACAATTCCACAGCTGTATATCAAGGGTGAATTTGTCGGAGGCTGTGATATTGTTAAAGAGATGTTTCAAAACAATGAGTTACAGGAACTTTTGAAAGAAAAAAATATTCCCTGTAATCAATCATAGGTATCTTTCATTTTATTCAGACTCTTAAAAAGAGCTGTTTTCAGACGAAATTTCTATTTCAAGGATGCCATATGTCATATTCAGTCGATGAACAAACGCATAGTGATGCGATTAGAAAAAAAATTGGCTATAAAGAATTTGTTATTCTTATTGCTTCGCTCATGGCTATTAACGCTATAGCTGTTGATATTATGCTGCCAGCTATGCCTAATATTTTAGATGGCTTAAATGTTCTCAATGAAAATGATCAACATTATATCATTTCGAGTTATCTTATTAGCTATGGTATTGCTCAAATATTTTTCGGTCCAATAAGCGATAGGTATGGACGACGTAAACTTATTCTTATTGGTCTTGCTTTTTATTCATTTACGGCGATTGGCTGTGCCTTTGTAACTGATTTTTCTCTCTTACTTATTTTGCGTATCTTACAAGGTATTGGAGGAGCTGCTATGCGGGTTCTTACAGTTTCCGTCGTACGTGATCTTTACAGTGGTCGAAAAATGGCAGAAGTTATGTCTATTGTTATGATGGTTTTTCTTGTTGCACCAATGGTTGGTCCCGCAACAGGACAGATCATTTTACTGCTCGGACATTGGCAATATATTTTTATTTTCATGGCAATGATTGGTTTCGGGTTGATGATTTGGATTCAATTCCGCTTGCCGGAAACTCTTTATGCGCAACGCTCTCTTTCCTTTTCTTCAGTCAAACATAATTTATGGATTGTAATAACCAATCGCACAACACTTTGCTATACACTAGCAACTTCGATTATTTTAGGCTGTATCTTTACTGCCGTTAATACATCACAACAAACGTATGAAGGGATCTATAATCTAGGACTTTGGTTCCCTATTGCCTTTGCAGTTGGTGCTGCATTTCAGGCTTTCTCATCATTCATGAACTCTCAACTCGTTGGACGCCTTGGAATGCGGCGTATTGCTCATACTATGCTTTTGCTCTTTTGTATCACTTCATGTGTATGGTTTATTGGCTCTATCTTAACAGATGGTATTCTTCCTTTTGCTTTTTACATGCTGTTATTCTGTATATTGATGTTTGCCTGCGGTGGCATTATGGCCAATTTCAATACACTCGCTCTCGAATCTGTGGGGGAAATTGCTGGAACAGCTTCTTCTGTATCCGGCTTTCTTCAAACATCTATCGGTGCAGGACTCAGCTTTTTTATTGCCCAACAATTTGATGAAACAACCATCCCAAACTCAGCAGGATTTTTCTTTTTGAGTCTCGCTGCCATACTTCTCGTCTTATGGGCTGAACGTGGGCATCTTTTTAGGCAATATCATAGCAATCCTAACGAATAAATATTACTACGAAAGATTAATAACATCTCTCTTGAACAATAAGGAGATAAACCGATCAGACAAATAAAACATCTCCAAATAGAACACTCTTGTGTTAAACAATCACATTGTTTGTTTAAAGGTACAACTCTGTTTGTTTAAAGATACAGCTCTCAAAATATCAAATCATTTCACGACAGCCCCCATAAATGCTGTAATGTTAAAAAACAGTTTTGATTGATTTAACCTGAACAAGATCGAAATAGAAAAAAACTCACGCTTTAGGTTTTTCTTTCAATATAAAAATAATAAATTATCCTTATAAATTAATATCTTACACAATCATGAAACCATAGGGAATTTTCCCCATTTATAAAATACATTTAATTAATAAATTTTCCTGATTTTGGAAATCCTTTTGGAACCAAACGCCCGACGCCTGCACGCGTTCCCATCCATTCAAAGAGATCGTCCGCCTGACGGTTAAAGATTCGTTCAGCTGTATCTTGCCAACTTAAGCCTTCTGATAAATTAAAAGTCTTGGCATCAACAACACCACCTTCTTTATAACGCTGTAAACGAACACCTTTACCGCGATTCATTTCTGGTATTTGTTCAATAGAAAAAATAAGCATTTTACGGTTCTCACCAACCACCGCAACATGATCACCATTTACTTGAACACAAAGCTTTACCTTATCAGGAGCTTTCACATTCATCACTTGCTTTCCTTTTCGTGTATTGGCGATCACTTCTGCAGAAGAAACAATAAAACCATTACCGTGAGATGAAACCAAGAGCAATTTTTCCTCAGCGTGATGCACAAAAGCTGTAAGAACATCGTGCTCATCATCCATATCAACTAAAAGACGAATAGGTTCACCATGTCCCCGCCCTCCAGGTAAACTATTTGCACCAATAGCAAAAAACTTTCCCCCCGTACTTATCAGCACAATCTTGTCGGTCGTAAATGCTGGAAATGCTAACTTTAAACTGTCTCCTTCTTTAAAAGAAAGTGCTTTATAATCGCTCAAATGTCCCTTCAAAGCACGCATCCATCCCTTTTCAGAAATAACAATAGTAATCGGCTCTTTTTCGATCATTGCCTGTTGAATATCATCAAGATCATGTCTAGGTGCCTCTTCAAATGTCGTACGTCTTTTCCCTAAGAGTGTTTCAGGACCAAAAGTATTTCGAACTTTTTTGATTTCTTCTGAAATTATTTTCCATTGTTTTATAGGAGAAGCCAACAAATTCTGTAGCTTTTCTTTTTCAGCTTTCAAACTTTCAAATTCTTTACGAATTTCAAATTCCTCAAGCTTACGCAAAGAACGCAAGCGCATATTAAGAATAGCTTCAGCTTGATTTTCTGTTAATTCAAAACGACTAATCAGCTGCTTTTTAGGTTCATCCTCTTCACGAATAATCTGAATAACCTCATCAAGATTTAAATAGGCAATAAGATATCCATGAAGAATTTCTAATCGACAATCAATTTGATCAAGCCGATAATGAGAGCGACGAATAAGGACTTCTCGACGATGTTCGAGCCATTGCTGTAAGCTCTCACGCAAAGAGAGAACATTGGGTATTTTTCCCAAAGACAAAACATTCAGATTAAGGGGAAATCTTACTTCAAAATCAGTCAATTTAAAAAGAGACTCCATAAGAAGCTCCGGATCAACCGTACGATTTTTAGGAACCAGCACGATTCTGATATCTTCTGCTGATTCATCTTGGATATCCTCAAGCATTGGCAATCGCCGTGCAAGCAATAACTCTGCTGTTTTTTCAATAAGACGTGACTTTTGAATCTGATAAGGAATTTCAGTCACAACAATCACATAAGAACCACGGCTACCCGATTCCTGATGCCAACGTGAACGCAAACGAAAGAATCCACGCCCAACACGATAAGATTCCTCAATACTTTTTTTAGGCTCAACTAAAATTCCCCCTGTCGGGAAATCAGGACCAAGAACGAATTGATTTAATTCCTCATCATTTACATCGGGATGCGCAATCAAATAGAGCGCTGCATCACAAAGCTCAGCAACATTATGAGGTGGAATAGATGTTGCCATACCAACAGCAATACCAGAAGAACCATTTGCTAAAAGATTAGGGAAAGCTCCTGGTAAAACAACAGGCTCTTCATCTTCTTCATTATAGGTTAAACGAAAATCGATAGCATTCTCATTAATTCCTTCAAGTAACAATGCAGCCACTTCAGTCATACGTGCTTCCGTATAACGCATGGCAGCAGCATTATCACCATCAATATTACCAAAATTGCCTTGCCCATCAACCAACGGATAACGAACAGCAAAACTTTGAGCCAAGCGCACCAAAGCATCATAAATAGACGCATCCCCATGAGGATGAAATTTTCCCATGACATCACCGACAATCCGCGCACATTTCGCATAAGACTGTCCAGGATTTAGTTTGAGAAGACGCATCGCATGAACAATCCGCCGGTGGACAGGCTTCAATCCATCACGTACATCAGGCAATGCACGGTGTGTAATCGTAGAAAGTGCATAAGCCAAATAACGTTCCTGTAAAGCAGAACGTAATTCTATTGGTTCAATATGTTCTTTATCAAAAGGTAAATTCATTTTATCAGACATAGTATTAAAATAACAATTCCCACAATAATAAGAAATTATTTTATAGGATTTATTTAATGAAATCTTCTATGAGTCGACTTTTTTATTAAAAGTCAATTACATAAAAACAAACGCCGCGATTAGAACATGAACAGAAAATTATATCAATTTGAAAAATTTATACATGTCCTTCCCCCTTGTCCTAAGTGATTTATTGAAAGCTTTGTCAAATCCGACAATAATTTAACTGCTCACAAAGAGTTATTTCATCTCTTTTTGGAATGACAAAAGCACCTTTCAAACATCATCTTTTATTATAAAGGTAAATTGTATAACAACCCCATTCAGTTTTTCTATGAAAAACTAAAAAAATATTCAAAGCTTATAAAATTTAAACTTTTCAGAATAAGTTCATAGAATAGAAAACCGTATTATTCTCATAAAAACGAAGAGACACAATTCTCTGCTACAACATTGTAAAAACTTCAACAAAAAATAAATAATATATTGACTTATAAAGATAATTCATTTTTTTCAACTAAAATGAGACTCCCAAAACTTATAGAATTCTCTTATTTCTAATTTATTCATGATAAAACAATCACAATCATTTCCTCACCTATCACAAGGGAGAGAGGCATTATAAAAACAAGGAATAAAAATGCCTCGTAAAGAATCAACACAATGGCGTTTTTGTCTATCTAAATTTCACAAACAGCACACACACATGATGCTCTTGAGAGACATCAAAACTTCACTCTACATAAGAAAAAGATGAAAACAATCCATAATCAACTTTACAAGGCATTGATTTATAATGATAATTCACTGTTTTGTATGTTGAATGAGAGTCTCGAATATCGTAAGATTCTTTCATTTCAAAGCTGTTTATCTTGAATCAATCAAAACCACTCATTTGCACATAACAAGTGGGATAAGTGTGTGGATAAAATTTGTATAAGAAAGGACTAAAAATGGCTCTTATGAACCGTCTTAATGCAAGAGCTGTCGCAACATTAGGGGCTGGCAAATATAACGATGGTGCTGGCTTGTTACTTCATAAGCGTAAAGATGGAGGTGCTCAATGGATTTACCGTTATACCATTCATGGTCGTCGTCGCGAAATGGGCTTGGGTGCCTTGAGAGATGTTTCTTTAAAACAAGCCCGTGAATGTGCAATGCAATGGCGTTCTGTTTTACGTGAAGGGCGTGACCCCATTAAAGAACGTGAGAAACAAAAGCGTGAGGCAATAAGTAATCTCCATTACTTAAAAGATATTGCCTTGGATACTTTTGAAACTCGTAAAGCTGAATTAAAAGGGGATGGGAAAGATGGACATTGGTTTTCGCCTTTACAACTTCATATTCTCCCTAAATTAGGTTGTCTTCCTGTGTCAGAGATTACACAAACAGAAATACGTAATACACTTGCCCCTATCTGGCATACAAAAGCTGGAGCTGCTCGGACAGCATTGATACGTCTCAAACTTTGTCTCAAACATGCTGCTGCATTAGGTTTGGATGTTGATTTACAAGCAACCGAAAAAGCACGCGCTCTTTTAGGAAAACAACGCCATAAAGTCAAAAATTTACCTGCAATGGATTGGAAAGATATACCAGCTTTTTATCAAACACTTTGCGAAGCATCAACCCTAACACAACTGGCTTTGCGTTTGCTTATCCTTACAGGGGTTCGCTCTAACCCTTTACGTCATATTCATAAAGATCAAGTTGAAGGTGATATCTGGACAATCCCTGCTGAGAATATGAAAGGAAAGCGTGATACTACAAAAGAGTTTCGTGTGCCCTTATCATCTGAAGCATTAGACATTTTAAAACAAGCGCGCTCACTTTCTCGCAATGATTTCTTCTTTTCTGCAACCGGTCGCGGTCCCCTTGCTACGAAGTGTATGGCTCAATACATGAGAGACAATAAACTTGAAGCCTGCCCCCATGGATTTCGCTCTAGTTTACGTGATTGGCTCGCTGAAACAACCGATGCCCCCTATGAGGTCGCTGAAACCATTTTAAGTCATACGGTAGGAGGACAAGTAGAGCGTGCCTATCGTCGCACTGACTATCTAGAACAGCGCCGTGTCTATATGGATAAATGGGCGGCATATGTCACAGGTCAATCTTAAGATATGGGGTGCATAACCCCATTATCTGTGGATAACTTTAACTCTCTTTTCTCTCATTCTTTCTCAATAAGATTCATCACGTATCACATTAGAAATTGTATAATAAAATATTGTTTTCTATGAATAAAACATCTTTCTAAATGAACCAAAATGTGGTTAATAAATAGTTATGATTTGTTCTCATTTTTTGATAGAAAGGAAATTATTATGACAGAAAATGATATTCTTTTGACAGACCGTGAAAGTGCAAAATTGCTTCATATGAGTGTCTCAACATTCCGCCGTCATGTTACCAATGGCTCTTTGCCAAAACCTTTAAAATTTGGCTTTTTATCGCGTTGGTTACAATCAGATCTTATCAATGTCATCGAACAAGCAAAACAGCAACGTCAAAGTGACGCGGCATAAAAAAAAACCTTGTCACGTAAGGACGGACAAGGCTTTCTCAAACTCATCACCCTAGAGTTAGCATAATCCGTCCTATGGTGCAATATTCATAGGATAAAAAACATGTTTTCTTATATAAATGCTCGGGACATCACAAATGCCTTGCATGGGGTTTGGCATGGATATTATGGGATAGCCCGTTGTCCTGCTCATGATGATAGGCTGCCTAGCTTATCCCTTTCTCATGGACATGATGGGCGTCTCTTACTTTATTGTTATGCTGGCTGCTCTTTTAGAGAGATCATACAAGCGCTCATCAGAATTGGCTTGCTTGGAAAACAAGCCTTTTTTGATAAAGCTTATGATCAGACGCTCTCTTTATCAAAACAGAAAACAGAGAGAGCAAAAGCAATTTGGCAACAAAGCCAACCAATCAAAAATACTTTAGCAGAAACCTATTTACGTATGCGGGGTATTACATGTGATTTGCCTACTGATTTACGCTTTCATAGCAAATGTCCACACCCCTCTGGGGGGTACACTGCCCGCGTTGGTTGCTCTTGTTAAGGGTGCTGGCTCCTTTGCTATTCATAGAACCTTTTTACAAGCCAATGGCTGCAAAACAGATCAGAAACCAGCAAAAGCCATGTTGGGATCTGTAATGGGCGGTGCTGTGCATTTAAGTCAAGCCAATCCCAAACATCTGGTTATTTGTGAAGGCATTGAAACGGGGCTGTCTCTGCTGTCTGGGTTGTTATCAGAGCCCGTTGATTTATGGGCGTCTCTTTCAACCAGTGACATGATGCGTGTGAATTTACCCCATACAAAAGGACGTCTGACAATTGCAATGGACGGCGATGATGCGGGTCGTAAAGCAGGTTTTACCCTAGCCAAGCGTGCTTATAGCCAAGGCTTTGAGGTCTTTATCATGCAAGCTCCTAACGCTTTAGATTTCAATGATTTTCTCTATTATTCAAGGTAAGTAATATGACAAAAGATAATCAAAATATTTTAGAGAATAATACCCCCGTCAATGATAACGATAATGCTTGTTTAAAAGCCATTCCTTATGAACAAGCCTTGCAACAAAACGGTTGGGGGGAATTACAACAGATTGAGAGTGCTCTTTTACCCGTTGAACCTTTTAATCCATTACAGCTCCCAATGCCATTCATGGACTATATTTATGACGTTTCAGAGCGTCAACAAGCTCCTCTTGATTTTGTGGCTGTCGCTGCTTTGTGTGGCTTGGCTGCTCTCATTGGCAATGGTGTGCGTATTGCTCCAAAACAACATGATGATTGGAAGATTGTTCCTAATCTCTGGGGCGCTCTTATTGGACAGCCTTCAACATATAAAACACCAGCCATGAAAGCCGCTTTAGCTCCCATTACTTACCTTCAAAAGCAATGGTATAAAGAGTGGTTAAAACAGAAAGAAAAACAAGAAATTGAAGAGAGATTTGAAACTTTAGACAAACGAGAAAAGGAAAGACAAGCTCATAAAGCGCTCAAAAAAGGAGATCTTGAAACAGCCCGTGCTCTTTTGTCTGAAACGCTCTCTCAAGACAATGAGCATGATGATGATGTCTCTCGGTTTATTGTCAATGATGTGACGGTCGAAAAGCTTGGAGAATTATTAAAAGAACCCCCCCGTGGTTTATTGTTGGTTCGTGATGAGTTATCTGGTTTTTTAACCAATCTGGAAAGAAAGGAATATCAAACAGACCGTGCCTTTTATTTAACAGCTTTTAATGGCAAAAAATCATACACCTATGACCGTATAGGACGTGGAACCATTTTTATTCCCAATGCAACTATTTCCATTATTGGGGGCATTCAACCTTCACGGATTATTCCCATTATTCAAGCAATGCACCATGGAACAAATAATGACGGCTTATTGCAACGATTTCAAATGCTGGTGTGGCCCGATGAACGAAAAGAGCGTTTATGGGTTGATAGACCTCCCAATCAAAAGGCATGGGAAAGTTATCAAGGAGTCTTTCGTGTATGGTGGGAAAGTTTTCAAAGAACAATCAAAGGGGGCATTTCTCTGCAAGTTTACAAGCACATCTTTTGAAATGGATAAAACCATACCAACCCTTGCGTTGATTTTTGAATTGACCGAAGGAGGCATTTTGAAATAGGCTTGCCTTCACTCACTATGACATTGTGTTGATCACCCTATTTGTTAAGTCATGCAAAACTCATTGTAGAGCCTTGTGATCATTTACCAGATGGTTTTTACCTGCACGAGATGTTTATAAGCGTGATTGGAAGCTTTTAAAGGATAAAGGAATTATTCAACAAACTTTAGAGCTTTTATGCTGTTGCGACTATCTTCGTGAAATTTATGAAGACAAAACCCAAAATGCGGTCGGCCTACAAAACGCTATGAATAGCCCACCTTGGTGAAAAATCATAGGACCACACAATAGAGAAATCTCTTTTGAGAGTTTTTCAAGCCAATCGCTCAAAGCTCTTTTTAGTGATATTCTCTTCATTGCTCTTTTTTCAAAGAAAATGATCAGCGTTCTTCTTACAAAGAGTTTTGTTGCTTTTGGAGAGTTATTCCAATGTTTATGTTATTTTTTAAATAATAAAAAACATTATATTTTAATATTTTTGTTTAGGATTTCGAGCTACTCTATGGAGATTTCTATTTTTGTAAAAAATCCAAACATGCAACAGCATGGTAAAATATATTTTTATGACATTGGTGATTATCTCAAGAGAAAAGAAAAACTTACGATAATAGAAGTTATTTGGGAGTATTGATGGTATTACGTGAATATCAGCTACAATATCATCTGGATTTATATTACTCGTAATTGGCATTTTGGATGCATGGCTCATTTGTTCTGCAAACTATTGAACTTGAATGTTTAATCTATAAAGCTCGGTATTGATGATATTAGAATAAAAGCCATCTTGATTTGTAAGTTTAATCGAATGCAAATTGAGAACATTCGATATAATAACAAGCGTATGCTTCTTAGCTAGCCCCCTTTAAGTAAGATAATAAGGCCACCTGCTATACTGTTCTGATTGGGGTTGAGCTCAGCTTTATAATAAACATCAAGCTTAAAAATACCGTTCGCTTATTTTGAGTTACATCAAGCTGAAATACCTATAATTCTTTCTCATCAAAAATCTTGAATAAAAAAGGCAAGTTGCTGCTTAAATTACTGCTAATATTAAAAAAATCAAAACCAATTTTGCCACCATCTTTGACACTTTTAGTATATGAGATTCCGATATATGAGACAAGCACCATATCGTTCTTCCATCGGTATGTCCTATATCTATTCACGAAACATCGCTGCTTCAGAGTGGGAAACACTATATATTTGTAGCAATTTCTTTTAATGTATTCATATCAAAATACAAATCCGATACCTTTCGGCAAAATTTATCAAGATAAATAAACAATTCATCAGAGAGATATATCTTTTTTTCTCGAATTCTCATTAAATCCTCAGTTTTATTATTTAACGGATGCGCTTCAAAATTACTTGCACGATTTCCTGCTAATTTGGTAGGCATATAATGATTTATGATGTTACAAAAACTACAATCTAAAGGGCCTGAAACATTACTTCCAACCATACCAACGTAGTTATTTTTATTCTCAAAACACTTATATAATTCTTTAATATTACTTGCAAATGGCTTATAGACAAAAGCATTATAGCCATATTCGTGAATTTTTTCATAACCACATTTCACGAATGTCTCATCAGCGATATTTAAGAAACCCAAATCTGGAATTTTTGAAGGAAATTTCACAGGCTGTTCTATTCCAAACAAATTATTCTTATCTATCCTATCAATAAAATAATTCCACTGCTCAAAATTAATACTTGCATTGAAATCAATAATAAATTTTACATTTTTGTTTTCATTAACAATTGCAATTGTATCATCCAAATACTGATTCGATGATTTCAATTTTATCAAATCGTAATTACGTATCTCATCATCAATAATTGCACCTATTCCTATCGTTTTAATAGATTTCATTAATCCAGAATTAATAATTTTAGCCATTTCAACTTTTTTAAAAAAATCTTCCAACCCAAAGAAATAGCTTAAAGAATTTGCAAAGTGTTTACTTTTATTTATTGATCGTTCATTTACAGATTTTATAAAATCGTCCGGCATTTCTCCGTGACTAGGTGACAATGGCAACTCCATAGCAAAGGGCGAAATAACTTTATCCTGAGCAGTAAATAAAATTATCAGTTCTGTTTTTTCAACTAACACACCAGAAGAACTGTGAAAAGAATCCGATAGTTTATATTTATTGGTGTAAACTCTGATGCGTATATCCATATTTTATCTCACAGCCAGAAAAAAAATCCCGTATCATATTTAACTGAAATCTATTCTCATACTTTTTTCTATTTTCAAAATTAACTAAAATGAACTCGGGAGTAGCGATACGTATTAGAGCTAACACTTCTGCCAAATCGAATCTCTCCGATAAAGTAATCGTCACACTATATGGTACGCTATCTTTTTTCATACATTCTATGTTACGCACCCACGTTTGTTTATATTTTTTACTGTCTAGATTTCTTATCTCTGAAATAACATCTGTGCCTATTTGTATCCCTAAAAAGAACGGATTACTCTTTAATAGCTTCAAATATGGTTGAATATAGATGTGCCCCCCTGTTGCAATCCGAAAATATTTTTTGCAAATGAGACACATACAAGTATATTTATGAAGTAAATCATAATCGAGCTCAAAAGGCTCTCCACCAGAAAGAATAATAAAATCAGATTTTATGTCATTTATTGTATATAAAGATTCAGGCAACGCGTCATCTCTCACCATATATTCCATCGAATACGGACAATGATTGCAGCCCGCACTGCAATTTTCATTACAAATTACAATATTATCGCCCATGAAATTTCTTATTCAAGTTCATATAATCCAATACTAATTGTTTCATGAAAATATTTTGGTATAGAGAAAGATCAGAAATTTTTTTAGCCACAAACGCTTTTATCATTGGTAAAGCTTCATCCTTTGATATAGACAGCAAATGAGAAATATAGTCTATCCGTTCTTCTAAATTGAGAGATAATCTTGGACTGGTGAAAAATGTTAAGATATCCAATTCCGGACTGGCTTCTTGACATAAATCCCAATCCACTACCATAAAAGAACTATCAGAAGTAACAATGATATTATCAGGATGTAAATCTCCATGTGATAAGATTATATTCTTGCTTAATCGATCTTGAAAGATCTTATTGATTTGATCAATAATCGCCTTTTGATGTAGCAAATCCATTTGGCTCAATACAGTACCCCGGATAAACTCCCATTCGACTATTTCATCGCAAAGTGTTATCAAATTTGGTGCAGGATAGAGACTTTGTCGAAAAGAGCCATCCTTGATGTTTTCATTAATGCACGATGCTTCCGGATAAATTTGCCCATAGCAAAACTCTTGATGCTTGCGTTTCAAGAAATGTTGTTTTGACGATTGTGCATTTTCAGGCTGTAACCAAATGATTTCTTGTTTTCTGACAAAAATAATTAAAGCAGACACCCCAAAAATCACAGCCATAATCACTGCCAACCACAAATTAGCTTGCCAGAATGTTGAAAAAACATGACCGTATAAAAAACTGAATGCAAAGGATACAACAGCTGTAATAATGGCTGTAAATGATAAAACAGTCGCGATAGCTTTGGGATCAATCAGTGAATTTATAAGAAGAGACGACAGATAAGATCGATAAGCAGATTTAAAAACACATAGCAGTAAAAATCCTAATATAAGAGCCGCAATGATTTGAAATGACATGAGAAAAAAAGCAATGGTTACCATACAACCAATCATTAAGACGGGAAAAATAGGATTTTGAAACTTTGAAAAATACTTCTGAAACAATATATTGGAACTTGCTGAAAAAAAATTCCCAATGATAAAAATAATCGAAACCAAAATAGCAGGTTGAAATGGCAAAAAATCAGAAAATGCGATAGAAACAGTTCGATTATTAACCAAAATAGCAAAAGCTGAAACTGCACTTAAAAAAACAAGAGTGAAGCGATAAGGGTTTTTGACTTCTTTACGGCTGGCGCACATAACTGTGAAAATACTCGGATGAGCGTTGATATGAAAACTATCTAATCCCTTCGTCAGTTTTGAAAACATAAAAATAGCAAAAATTAATGAAAGGATTTGAAAAATTACAGGCAATGCAGGATGCACATAATAAAGTATTCCCCCTAAAAAAATAAGTACCGTTGTCACACTATAGGTAACAGCAGCCACTTCGGACTTAACGGAAAACAGTGTGCGATGCTTTGGTACTACAGAAAAGAGTAAACTATCTTCCGCACCTGAGAAACAAGCGGCCGCTAATGTGATACACAACAAATAAGTGGCGTAAGCAAAATATGCATAATTCATAAAAAGAGCTAAAAAACCGCAAAGAAAGAAAAACAGCCCAGTATAAATAACGCGCTTACTTCCATAAACATCTGATAATAAACCCAAGGGGACTTCTAAGATCAAAGGAAGCAATAAAAAATAACTACCGATTAAAACAATATCCGCTTGCGACAAATGCAATTTTTCCGACAAAAAAAGTGGTAAAACAGCAACCACTAGAGCAGTAGACTTGCTAACGCTATAAATCTTAAATTGCTTAACCTTATCCACAAAATACCTTCCCACGACATCCGCTACATGCGCCAGATTCTTTCAAAGATTTTAAAACGCTTTGAGCAGACCAATCTATTGCCTCATAATTTTGTAGATTCCCAAAAGCTTCTGAATAAAAGCAATTTTTTAAATCTCCATTATAGTCCAATACCAAGGATGAAAATGGAAATAAACACATTAACGGCGACGAAACGTACGCAGAATTTTCGCCTAAGTAATAATTAATACAATTTACAAAATTTTGTGACGTCCATGAGATTTTCCTTTCTTGGAACTTTTTATCTATATAAATCTGGAGGGGGGATTCTTTCCTTGATAATTCATCTCTCAAATGAAAAAGTGAGGCGTTTGGCGGAAGAATTTTGTTGCTTAAAGCCTTAGATCGATCCTTTGTATTATTGTTTCTAGAAAAACAAAATGACGACGTATCGAGCGGGTTGAATCCGATATAATCGACATCTTTGCTTATACAAAAATCGATAAAATTAATAATATTTTCTAGAATCTCTTTAGTAACTGTCGCTCTTATTCCTATACTTTGCAGAGGTTGAAGATTCTTAACTGTTTCAATGTTTTCCCACACGCGATCAAATTTATTCGCCCCCCGTATATCATAATATCCTTGGACACTAGTCGAATCCATAGAAATAACAATTTCTTTTATGTCATACTGTGAAATCCATAAATTTTTATGCAATAAGATGCCATTGGTATTTAATTCAACAGGCAGACCTAGTTCATTCAACGTTAATAAAATATCTTTAAGCCTCGGATGCATTAAAGGTTCTCCCCCAGAAAGCATCACTGAGGCAGCTCCTTTTTCTTTCAACATTCTAAATAAGGGTATTAAACTTTCTGGAGTATGCTAATTTTTTTCCTTAATCTTCCAACAATCGCACATGATACAAGGGCTATTGCAATTCTGGATAATATGTATAATAGGTGTCACAGGTGCCCATAATTTTTTAAGATCAAAAATCGAATCTGACGCACTAATCAAGTTTTCCTTCTTTAAAAGAAAACCATTCTTTTCTAGTTCTCTTAACAAGATTGAAAAATCTGATGCTAAGACCTCTGTCTCTACATTAAGCTTTGCCGCAACAGTTTCAATTTTCTGATTCTGTAAAAAAACTGAATCAATTAAAATTATAGCTGAATCATTAAGCACAATAGTCTGAAAATCATTTAATCTAGTTATACTATTCTCGTCGAGATTGATACGAAACATTTCCCCTCCTAAATTGTTTCTTAATAATACAATGGATAAGGGCGCTGCTGCGCCCTTATCCTGCTTTTTTATTTTTTTCTATCTCGCGCCAATGGTTTATAACAAGTTAAACTTGCACTATTCACAGTACCAATCACCTGCGGCTTTTTATATGACATAACATCCTCCTCATATTGTTATTATGTACCTTATTTATATTCAAGACATTGTGATTTACAACTTTATAATTGTAAAGTCAATTTAACTGTATTATGCAATATTCAGTTTGGGAAACAAATTGGCCTATACCGGTATAAATCGAAAAACTCTTGTGCTCAGCTAATTTCCATTTTAATTAGTAAGTTCATTCAAAAAGTATTATTCCTGATTTCAATGGCTATTTCACTTAAATCGCAATAAGAAATATGCAATGTTCTGCTTTATCAAGTAATTTTAAAAAGATTTTTTGGGCTGAAATAAAGAATAGTTGTTGCGTAAATCAGCTTCTCAGAAGAAAAAATTTTCAATTATTTTTCTGTTTTAATTGTAATTTTGTGAAATACTACTTGCGGTGAAATTACTTTTAAAAGAGGTTCAATTCGACGCCAAAATACAAACTTTTATTTCTTATTAAAGATACAATCATATTGATTTATAATGATAATCTAGCATTCTTTGGTTAAAAACAACAGCATAAAACAATAAAGAAATCTCTTTTGAAGTCTTTAAGACAACCACGCAAAACTCTTTTTATGGCATTCTCATCAAGGAACTTTTTTCCAGAAGCAAATGATCTGAGTGACCTTATCAGAAGAGTTTTGTCAGTCTTATCAGTTCTTTTTAGAACCTATATCATTTTTTTAAATGAGAAAAAATTAAAATCATTATATTTCAATAAGTTAATTTTTGTCTATTTTTCAAAATACAACTTATTAAAACAACCATAACAAATAAATACAACTGTAAATATATATTTGTCAGTTTGTGTCAGTAAATTGAACTGACAAAAGTGATCATTTTACTGAGTAATTAAAAACGTGCTTTATGAAAAGCATATGATCCTTTAAAGCCTTTCAAAAGAAAGGGGTATAATCATAAGAAATGCTATCAAAATCATTATGGTTATGAGTTTTGAAGAGGTTTTGAGTTTTGACGGTTGCTGCTTTTATATAAAAAAATAGCAAAAAATAAAAACGTTATATTTCAATGTGTTAAGATTTTACAGATCTTAAAAAAACAACCTATATCGACATTACAACCTATAAATTCAACTAATAATATACGTTTTGAGGGGGTTTTGACGATTTTTATACCTTCAAAACCTCTCTATAAAATAATTCATAAAACTTATCAAAATACTCATTCTGATATTTTAAAGCCCATGGTGCATTTGTCTTGATTAACAGGTCAATTAACACATCAAATAAACAGCAAATTTCACTATTTTGCTGATCTGACCTCTCTCATGGGCTGTGGATAAACAGCCTTAAAAAAACTTTTGAAAAAAATTTATCCGCTTTTGAATAACTTTACCTCTTCTGATACTCGCTATTTGTCCTAAATGGATTTAATTGACTTCATTTCGATTCTTTTGAAGAGAATTAATCAATAGAATATATTGTTATGGAGTTTATTCTTTATGTCTCACCTTCATAAGTCTGATCATGAACATGTCTCTTTACGCTCTCTCTTAGAATATTATCGTCAACAAGCAAAATCACCTCGTGAATTGGGAACATTGTTTGAAAACCTTGTCATGGCTTATCTTATGCATGACCCTCTCCATTTTGGACGATATGAAACGGTTGAGAGCTATTATGAATGGGCAACAGAGCATGAAGGTTGGAATAAAAATGATATCGGCATTGATCTGGTGGCAAAGCTTCGTAATCAAGAGGGATATGTGGCTATTCAATGTAAGTTTTATAAAGCTGACCATCAGATTAGTAAAAAGGATATTGATAGCTTTATCGCAGCCTCTGGGAAAGACATCTTTAAATATCGCCTTCTCGTTGACAGCACAGAAGTGGACTTAAGTGACAATGTGAATGCCATGATTAAAGGACAAGCGATACCCGTTTATCGTATTGACCTTCGTCATATGGAAAACAGTCGGATAGATTGGCAAATCTATGCAACCAAAAAAGAAGTTCTTCTGAAATCAACAAAAGAGCCTCGTCCCCATCAAGAAGAAGCCATCAAGAAAGTCTGTGAAGGGTTAAAAGAAGCAGACCGTGGCAAGCTGATTATGGCATGTGGAACGGGCAAGACTTTCACCAGTTTAAAGATAGCAGAAACCATAGCAGGAACAAGCAAGCGTGTGTTGTTTCTGGTGCCTTCTCTGGCTTTAGTCTCGCAAACAATCCGTGAATGGACAGCCGATGCACAAGTGCCCTTGCGTTCCTTTGCGGTGTGTTCGGATACAAAAGTAGGCAAGCGTCGTAAAAACCAAGATGATATTGTTGGCATAGAAACATCAGATCTTGTTCTCCCTGCTACCACGGATGCTCAAGCCCTTGCCAAAGAAGCTCGTGAAAACCTAGCAGACGCAATGACGGTGGTCTTTTCAACTTATCATTCTATCCAAGTGATTTCGGATGCACAAAAAGAGCATGGTTTACCCGAATTTGATCTGATCATTTGTGATGAAGCGCATAGAACAACTGGGGCTTCATTGGGAAGTGAAGACAATGAATCTGAATTTATCAAGGTTCACGATAACAGCATCATTCGAGGTAAAAAACGGCTGTATATGACAGCAACGCCGCGTATCTTTAGTGATACTGCCAAAAGGCGGGCGGATGAGATTAATGCCGTTCTCGCATCTATGGACGATGAAACGCTTTATGGCAAACAACTCCATCATTATACATTCGCGGAAGCTGTCGATAATGAACTTTTAACTCCTTACAAGATTGTGGTCTTGGGTATTAATGAAACCTATATCACACCAGCCATACAGGAGATTATTGCCAATGAAAACCGTGAAATTGATTTAGATGATGCGGCAAAAATTATTGGCTGTTATAGAGCACTTACCAAAATAGATAAGCAAGCCGCTGTCGATGATGATGATACAGAGCCCATGCAATGTGCTTTAGCTTTTTGCAAAGATATCAATACCTCTCAATATATAACAAAGCTCTTTAATAAAATTATCAAATCTCATATTGATGATTTCCTTCAAACCGTTCCCTTTCTGAACTGTGAAGTAAGACATATTGACGGAACGCAAAGTGTCAAAAAGCGCAATGAGGAACTGGATTGGCTTAAAGAAGATGCTGGGAACAATGTTTGTCGGATCTTAAGCAATGTTCGGTGTCTTTCAGAAGGGATTGATGTCCCTGCTCTTGATGCCATCATGTTTTTACACCCGCGTAATAGCCAAGTCGATGTGATACAGGCGGTAGGGCGTGTGATGCGCCGTGCTCCAAATAAGAAAACGGGCTATATCATTTTACCCATTATCATTCCTTCACACTTAGAAGCCAAAAAAGCTTTAAAAAACAATAAGAGATACCGTGTTGTTTGGCAAGTTTTGCATGCTTTACATTCTCATGATGAAAGGCTTGCTCGGACAATTAATCAAATGTCTTTAGGACAAGATAGCAGCCATACGATTGAGATTATAGAAATTAAGCGTGAGGATGAATTAAAAGAGCTTACCACAACGGTTGATGAGATCTCGATACCATCAAAAGCAGAAAGTTCTGGACGTGTCATTGGAACAGCAGAAAGCAAATCTCAATCGGTATCTGGAGGACAAGGAGACTTATTCCCCCGTTCTGAATTTTTTGATTTTGTCAAAGCCATTTTTCTGGATAGTTTTAAAATCACGGATTATTGGGGCATTTGGGCGAACAATGTTGCTGAGATTGCTCAAAACCATATCAATCATCTTAAAGATATGATTTCCGATGAAAAGAGTGAAGCCTTTCACGCCTTTGATGCATTCCATAAGGAATTAAAGAACAACGTCAACAGTGAAATCAAGCAAGAGGAAGCCATTGAGATGTTAGCGCAACATCTTGTCACGCGTCCCGTGTTTGAAGCTTTATTTGACGGTAATGAATTTGTACAGAACAATGCCATTTCACAAGCAATGGACAAGATCTTAAGAGAACTGGATAAAACGAACATTGAAGAAAAAACCAAAGATCTTGATAAATTTTACAAAAGTGTCACGTTCTGTACAGCAGGTATTACAGAAACTCATGCAAAACAGAATCTTATTATCAAACTTTATGAAAGTTTTTTTGCCAAGGCATTTAAGAAAACCACGGATAGGCTTGGGATTGTTTATACCCCCGTTGAAGTTGTGGATTTTATCATTCATTCTGTTGATGATGTGTTGCGGAATGAATTTGGCAAAAGCTTGGGGTCACGGGGTGTTTCTATTCTTGACCCTTTCACTGGAACGGGTACTTTTATCACGCGGCTTTTACAATCCAATCTCATCAAACCAGAGGATATGGAATATAAGTTCCGTCATGATATCCATGCCAATGAGATTGTTTTACTTGCCTATTACATAGCAGCGATTAACATTGAATCGACTTATCATAGTATCATGAAAGGTGAGTATATTCCTTTTAAGCATATTGGTTTGACTGATACGTTTCAGATGCTTGAAGAGAAAAATCTTCTACAGGAATTATTCAAAGAAAACAGTGAATATTTAGAGCATCAAAAGAAACTAAATATTGAAGTTATCTTTGGTAACCCTCCTTATTCGGTAGGACAAAAAAGCGAAAACGACAATGCAAAGAATACTCCCTACCCGATATTAGATGATCGCATTCGTGAAACTTATGCTGCTCAATCTAAAGTAACAAATATACGAGCACTTTATGATAGCTATATCCGCGCTATTCGTTGGGCAAGTGACCGTATTGATAATGCTGGGGTAATCGGTTTTGTTTCTGGTTCAAGCTATATAGAAAAGCCAGCAATGGATAGTTTACGAAAATCTTTAGCCCAAGAATTTACGAGTATTTATGTGCTTAATTTACGAGGTGATATCCGTAAAAATATGATGAACAAAAATAACGCTCAAGAAGGAGAGAATATTTTTGGCAATGGTAGTATGACGGGTATTGCCGTAACATTATTTATTAAAAATCCCAATGTTTCTGGAGATTGTAAAATTTACTATCATGATATTGGAGATAATCTTTCCACCGAAAAAAAACTTGAGATGCTTCAGTACTTTGGTAGTGTTGGTGGTATTACACGTGAAAACGGTTGGAAAATAATTACACCAGACAAGCATAATGATTGGCTTGGTCAACGTGATGATAGTTTCAAGACATTCCTAGCTCTAGGTATTAAAAAAGGTCATAGTAAAAAGCTCTTTGAAACTTATTCTCGTGGTATTATGAGCAGTCGTGATGCTTGGGTATATAACTCAAGCAGTGAAGTTTTAGCTAAAAACATGAGTAATATGATTACTTTTTATAACAGCGAAGTGAAACGTTTTAATGATGCTTTCCCACATACTGACTGCAAAACACGCGAAAATTCTGTAAACAATTTTGTAAATTTAGATGCAAGTAGAATTAGTTGGAGTCGTGCACTTAAACAACATTTAGCTAAAGGAAAGATTTTTGAATTTGAGACTACATGCCTTACGCAAAGTTTGTATCGTCCATTTACACGACAGTGGCTCTATTATAGTCGTGCCTTTAATGAAATGGTTTACCAAATGCCGCGGATATTCCCTATAGAGCAAGCGGTTGAAAATAAGGTCATACAAATTTCAGGTATGGGAACTCAATCAGGTTTTTCTGTTTTGATATCTAAGTCTATACTTGATCTTCATGTTGTGCATAATGGTCAATGTTTTCCACGCTATATTTACGAAGACACTCCGGTTTCAAAAGATAGAAACAAGAAACAAACTCATTTATTTACGAATTCTATAGAAAAAAGCATCAATGCTGATTTACAAAAGCGTGATGCCATTACTGATGAAGGATTAGCACATTTTAAAGCTGCTTATCCGAATGAAATAATCACTAAAGATGATTTGTTCTATTACGTTTATGGTCTTTTGCATTCGGAAGATTACCGTGCTCGTTATGCTGATAATCTCTCTAAGGAATTGCCTCGTATCCCTTGTGTTAAAAGCACTGATGATTTTTGGAAATTTGTAACAGCAGGACGTGAACTCGGTCATTTGCACGTAAATTATGAAGATGTGGAACCTTATCCAGTGACCTTTAAAAAAGGCAATCCTAAACAGACTGATATCTTTAATCCCGAAAAATTTTACTACGTTACAGAAATGAGATTTTTGGGGAATAGTAAGGAAAAGGATAAATCAACTGTTTTTTACAATAGCAATATCACAATAACAGATATCCCTCTTGAAGCTTATGCGTATATCGTCAATGGTAAACCCGCTCTTGAATGGGTTATGGGACGTCAATGTGTTAAGACTGATAAAAAGAGTGGCATTGTTAATGATGCCAATCGCTATGCTGTTGAAACCATTGGCAACCCTGCTTATCCATTAGAGTTGTTTCAAAGGGTTATTACCGTAAGTTTGGAAACAATGAAAATCGTTAAGAACCTACCAAAACTAGAAATTAGAGAAACTGAATAGACTTGGCTTGCTAAACTCACAAGGGGTATAGAATCTTATAACTATAATCTATACCTCTCTTGTTAAGTTGATTAGATACAATCCTAATATGCGTTATTCTAAAAAGAAATCATTTGCACTTTTAAATACTCTTATTTTGATTGCTTTAAGACTTTTAAGAATTCCCATCTTAAAGTGAATACGCTTCTTTTACATTGCCTTTAAAAGATTATACCGTAATCTAAAATGATAGCTTTATCCTTTTCAAAAGCTTTGTTTAAACAGAATTATGTATATTCATTTTCTTATATTACTTATAGGTTTTTAAGGTTCTTAAAACCCTCAAAACTAAGTACCATAAAAGTCTTGATAACATTTCTTATGAGTTACAAACTATCTTTTGAAAGGCTTTAAAGATTACATACTCTCATAAGACATGTTTTAATCATTCACTAAATGATCACTTTTGTCGCTTCAATGTACTGACATAAACTGACAAATATATATTTACAGTTGTATTTATTTGTTATGGCTGTTTTAATAAGTTGTATTTTGAAAAAATCATAAAACTTAACTTATTGAAATATAATGATTTTAATTTTCTCTCATTTAAAAAAAATGATATAGGTTCTAAAAAGAACTGACAAAAATGACAAAATTTTATTAAAAGGGATTTTGCTCATCTCTATAATTATCATTCTCTCTTTAGATGTTTTCATAAAAAGCAGTAAATCATAATTATCATATATTCTATTTATCATTTCTCTTATGAAAATGGAAAATGATGCCATGGCTATAAAGAACATAACAGCTATAGAGAAAGCAAAAATGCAAATGAAAGCATTTGTTATAAGAGCGCGGTGCTATTAAGGTCGTTTAAATTAAAGCCCCTTATAAATAAAATTCACAAAAAATTTAAAATTCATTTAGTAAAAAAATTGATAGGTTATAAAGATAAAAATACGCATTATGATAGCATTTTTAAATATTATAAATGTATAGATTCAGAAAATAACGCAATCGTTTCATAAAGCCAATAATATAGCTTTAAAAGCATATAAATATAAAAGAAGCAATTGATAAGAACATGATAAATATTTACACATAATGAATTTAAAAAACATAAAAAATATCAAACAAGATAAAATGTATTTGACAATAAATACGTATTTTGTTATATAAATGATCAAGTGATTAACAAACACTTTACGTTAAGCGGATAGGTTACGATACAACCTTTCCTATGTTTTTAAAATACTGGCTGTTTTTTATGTGTTAATTAGCATATAATGACTCTGTCGGGTGTGCTTACATCATACAATACCCTTATGGGAAAAGTGTAAGCAACGGACTTAACGCCGTGTTTGTTAGCGCCCGATGCTTGTTAAGAGCGTCAATAACAAACAATTTTACGTTAAGGATTTAATTATGACAAATATCTCAAAAATCCCCCCGTTATCTCTAATATTGCAAATGAAACCGCGCCTGTTAATCAACAAAAGCCTGCAAAAAAATACGAATTTACCAATGAAAAATTCACTTT
>NZ_JBHIMP010000121.1:0-1189 GCF_042194175.1 Bartonella sp. MR168JLCBS
AACAAGCATTATTTATTCAATGATCTTAGAGACGATACCGGCACCAACAGTACGACCACCTTCACGAATAGCAAAACGAAGCTTCTCTTCCATCGCTATCGGAACGATCAACGAAACATCCATGGCAACATTGTCGCCTGGCATAACCATTTCCGTTCCTTCTGGAAGCGTAACAATACCTGTAACATCCGTCGTACGGAAGTAAAACTGAGGACGATAATTCGTGAAAAATGGTGTATGACGTCCACCTTCATCTTTTGTCAAAATGTAAGCTTCTGCTTTAAAACGTGTATGAGGCGTAACAGATCCTGGCTTCGCCAATACTTGACCACGCTCAATCCCTTCACGGTCAACACCACGAAGCAGAGCTCCTATATTATCACCCGCTTGACCCTGATCTAAAAGTTTGCGGAACATTTCAACGCCTGTAACCGTCGTCTTAGACGTTGGACGAATACCGATAATCTCGATTTCCTCTCCAACTTTAATAACACCACGCTCAACACGACCCGTAACAACGGTTCCACGACCCGAAATCGAAAATACATCCTCTATCGGCATCAAAAATGGTTGATCAACAGGACGTTCAGGGGTTGGAATATAATTATCAACTTCACTCATTAAAAGACGAACAGCATCTTCACCAATGCTTTTATCCTTATCCTCAAGAGCTGCCAACGCAGAACCTTTAACAATTGGTATATCATCGCCTGGAAAATCATATTTGGATAAAAGTTCCCGAACCTCAAGCTCTACAAGCTCCAAAAGTTCTGCATCATCAACCTGATCAACTTTATTAAGAAAAACAACAATTGCTGGAACACCAACCTGACGCGCAAGCAAAATATGCTCACGTGTCTGAGGCATTGGACCATCAGCTGCTGAAACAACCAAAATAGCACCATCCATCTGTGCTGCCCCTGTGATCATGTTCTTCACATAATCAGCGTGTCCTGGACAATCAACGTGCGCATAGTGACGATTTTCCGTTTCATACTCAACGTGCGCTGTAGAAATAGTAATTCCACGTGCGCGTTCCTCTGGGGCAGCATCAATTTGATCATAGGCTTTAAATTCACCAAAATATTTCGTAATCGCTGCTGTCAACGAGGTCTTCCCATGATCAACGTGACCAATCGTACCAATATTAACATGCGGTTTTGTTCGTTCAAACTTGCTCTTCGCCATC
>NZ_JBHIMP010000122.1:0-1189 GCF_042194175.1 Bartonella sp. MR168JLCBS
TAAGTTATTATTTTAATATTAACCAATCACTTAAACACAATAGAAACTCATAAAGATACGTTTTTTTCATCAAATGTTTTTTATAAAATTCACAGTACTTTTCATCGAAAAGATACATCCTATATTACACATAAAATAGCTGCGGAGATATATTTATGTTAAATGTACGAACTGCTTCAATTAGACTTTCTTATCCTGTAATTAAAATGTTAAGACGATTCTTAATTGCTATTTTCTTAGCATTTTTAATACCATCTTTAAGTGGCTGCGAGTTTAATACGATACCAACGAATGAAGAAAAAGTACGTGCAACATGGAGCGAAGTATTGAATCAATATCAACGTCGTGCAGATCTCAGTCCCAATCGCGTAGAAACTGTCAAAGCTTACACATCCCACGAACAAGCTGTTTTTACAAATGTTGTCGAAGCACGTGCAAAGGTAGCGCAAGTAAATATTAATGCCGATATGTTAACTGAGCCACAAATAATGCAGCAATATCTCAAAAATCAAGCAAATTTATCAAGCGCACTTTCGCGTCTTATGGCTGTTGTTGAAAATTATCCTGATCTCAAAGCAAATCAGAATTTTCTCGCTCTTCAATCACAATTAGAAGGAACTGAAAACCGTATTTCTCTTGCTCGCCGTGATTATATCGAATCAGTCCGTATATATAATACTAGCCTAAAGACAATGCCAACAATGCTTTGGGCAAAATTATGGTTTCGCGATGCAAAACCTATGCCAACATTTACTATCGATACCAATAGCCAACAAACACCAAAGATCAATTTTAATTGATGAAATCCTTTCAATATTTTACGCAACACAATGTTTTTCCATCTTTATGTGCTTTTATGGGCTTTCTGTATTTGGTTGCTGCATTGGGAAATGTTGCTTGTTCACAAACAAAATTTTCTCCCTTAACTGGCTATGTTAACGATGTGGCTCATTTGCTCGATAATACAACAAAGGAAAATTTAACAAAACAATTAGCTGTTCTCGAAGAAAAAACTGGAGATCAAATTGTTATTGTTACTCTCCCTACCCTTTCAGGAATTGATATAGAAACATACAGTAATTCTCTTTTCCGCACATGGAAATTAGGTCAAAAAAAGATCAATAACGGTGTATTGCTATTAATTGCACCAAATGAACGCATAGTACGTATTGAAGTGGGGTATGGTTTG
>NZ_JBHIMP010000123.1:0-1188 GCF_042194175.1 Bartonella sp. MR168JLCBS
GCGCTCATCAAATAATTGCAGTGCACGCATTATCATCCCCCTTAATATGTTATGTTATTAGGTTAAGTATTACAAAGTTTGGTTGTTATAAAAGGATTATCCTTTATATGCTGTAATAACAAGACTAGTATTCTGTCCGCCGAATCCAAATGAGTTTGACAAAACCGCATTGACACGGGCTTTGCGGCTATGATTAGGAACGACGTCTAAAGGGATAGCAGGATCAGGATCATTGTAATTGATTGTAGGGGGGATTATTCCCGATTGAATGGTTAACAGTGAAAAGACAGCCTCTATGGCACCGGCAGCAGTTAATGTGTGACCAATCATTGATTTATTGGAAGATACTGGAATGTGTTCTAAAGCGTCGCCAAAAACTGTTGATAATGCGAGATGCTCCATCTTTTCATTTTCAGGTGTTGAAGTTCCATGGGCATTAATATAATCGATCTCATTTATGGTTATTTGAGCATCATCCAAGGCTTTGCGAACTGCTTCAATTGCAGGTGATGCATCGGGCTTTGAACGTGTACGGTGAAAATCATCTGCTGTTTCACCGCATCCAGCCAAAATTCCCAAAATTGTCGCATTACGTTCTAATGCGCTTTTAAGAGATTCAAGGACAAGAGCACCTGATCCTTCTGCCATAACAAACCCATCGCGGTCACGGCTAAAGGGTTTTGCTGCTTTTTCTGCAGGGTCATTGTGGGTTGAAAGAGCAGATAATAACGAAAAGCGAATAAGGGATTCTGCTGAAACTGAACCATCTGTTGCAATTGTGAGAGCGCGATCTGTCTCTCCTCGTTGAATAGATTCAACACCTAATTGAATCGCTGTTGCACCAGATGCGCAAGCGGTTGAAAGCGTAACGGGAAGCCCCTTTGTTCCAAATTTTTCTTGAAGCTTTGCTGCAATTGCACCAAATTGTGTTGTTTCAAACAGCGTCTCATGAAGTTGATGGCTGCAAACTTCAAGAAGATGTTTATAGGAAGGTACATCATTTAATACTCCCTCTTGGTCAAGAGTAAAACGCGCGTTCCACTCAAGCTCAACAGGAGGAGCAGCTAAAAATAATGGCCCATTAAAATTCTTTTTATCAAAAACTGCTTGCGCTAGAGCTTCCTATGCTGCAAGATCAGCAAGTTTTTCAGAGAGAGCTGAAGCACCAAGCGTGCTTTCTTTGAGAAA
>NZ_JBHIMP010000124.1:0-1170 GCF_042194175.1 Bartonella sp. MR168JLCBS
CAAATGATCATTCTGAAGCAGCTTTTGCGCGAATCATGACGCCCATTATTGCTTATCATGTGAGTCAATTAGCCGTTCCTATTATTGGTGAGATTATTGCACAGGTTGGTATCGAAAGTTTTATAGAGGGCAATCCATTATCACAAATATTGTGTAATGGGCCTGCACGAATTATAAGAAACACTTCTGCTAATCAATTGGTAAAAGATGCGATTCTCATAGCTGAAAAAGCACCGGGATTGTTCCAAAAATTGTTAGAAAAAATTGCTATTGATATTGGGCCAGCAGGGCCAAGGGCAATTGAGATTATTAGGTCTGCTGTAGAAATGGCATCGGCAAACGAGGGAGCGGGAAGATTTTTTATCGAACAAGTGGCATATGCAGCTGCAGCGGCATCATTACGTTCTACAAAAATAGAGCATGTTGCAAATGCTTATATGGAAAGCCGTCTTGGGGGACAATGGAGATCTTCCTATGGTATGCTAATTGCACGATATAATGCAGGACATTTGTTAAATGTTCTTTATCCTTCCATATAATGAAGGTTTTGAATTCTATTGAGAGCCCCTTGCAATATGAATGCAGCAGCAGCAGAATCAATCCTGGTTGCTCTTTTAGCGCGTGATACATCCATTTCTAAAAGAGAGCGTTCCGCTGCAATCGTCGATAAGCGTTCATCCCAAAAAACAAATGGAATTTCTGTATACGCTTCCATATTGTTGACAAAAGCTCTGGTTGCTTGAGCACGAGGGCCGCTGCTTCCATTCATGTTAAGAGGTAAACCAATGATAACAACCACCACATTTTCACGATCAAAAAATTGTATAAGTGAGCGGGCAGCTACTGTAAATTTTTTCCGTTGGAGTACAGAACGCGGATTTGAAAAAGTTAGTCCTCTATCAGAAACTGCAATTCCAATCGTTTTTTTACCCAAATCCAAACCTGCTATTGTTTGCCCAGGCAAAAGATGTGTAATAACTTCATTTATGTTAATAACAGCCATATGGTTCATTTAAGTTTTTTAGTGTTTTAGATTATATTCATATTCTCTATTCATGATCAATATTCTTGCGCTTGCCAACGCAGCCTTGTATAGCCAAAATAAATTAGATGAATATCAAAATAAACAAAAGCGAAAGGCGTAACATGTCTGTTGATCAGGAAACAGTC
>NZ_JBHIMP010000125.1:0-819 GCF_042194175.1 Bartonella sp. MR168JLCBS
TGGTATAGAGGAAAAGGATTTTCAACAAGAACAAATAAAGTTGCAACAAGCCATTCAATCAAAGCAAAAAGAAATTGAAGATCGTATGCGGGCTGAGCAAGAAAAAGCAAAACAAAATTAATAAATACATAATGTAGAAGAGTGTATTTGAAGTATTTTTCTATTTTTTGCTATTTAAAGCGCCATAAATAGTTGTGGCGGTTTTTTTTATACTTAATTGTTGGAAAGTGTTCTGCGTTTCCACCAACCAACACGCTTAGCTTTGGAAGCATCATCAGGTATTGATGATATAACAACGGATTGGTTGACTGTCTCTTTAATTTGGGAATGAGTTAGTTCGCCAACTTCTTTTATTGCAGTTTTTTGTTCTGATATTTCTTTTGTTTGCGTTGATTTATCAGGGAGTGATTTTTCGCGTGTTTTTCGTGTTGATTTTTTACCATTTGCAGGAGTTTTTTCTACCACCTCATGAGCAGATTTATCTACTTTCTTTGTTTTAACTTTATGTATCGAGCTGTCTGTAGATTTTTCTTCTAAAGGTTCTGGGGTTATTATACTTTGATCGTTTTCAAGGATTTGCTGATTTTGCAGTGTTTTTGATGAACGCACTTTATGTGTTTTAGGTTTAGCGACTGTATCAACTTTTACAGTTTCATCCTGTTGTATGCCTAAGTGTTGTGTATCGCTTTCTACTTCTTCAAATTCAATAGGCTTAGCAATTGGAACACGATGTTTACGGTGCGCTGCTTTAATTTCTACCAAGGTCTGTTTAGCAAAGTCTCCCACTGGTTCTGCATAAGGAATACAAATCTGATAAGA
>NZ_JBHIMP010000125.1:859-1169 GCF_042194175.1 Bartonella sp. MR168JLCBS
CCACGGGAATCATCATTAAGTGTATCGTCTTTTTTATAAACAGTGGAGAGAGAATTGTCATTTCTCTCATCTTGCCGATTTTTACGCCGACGTCGTCTATTTGTTTCAACGGGTGTTTTATCTTCGGTAGATATGCCCTCTGTTACGATTGCATCCTTAATTTCTTTTTTACTGTCATTTTCAAAAACTAATGGAGGCTGCTGAGAAAATGCTGCTGCTATTGTACCTTTAGAAATAATGAGATGTTGCGTTCCAATGTTATCATCTGCTTCAATACTAATATTAAGCTTAAAACGTGCTTCTAAATTAA
>NZ_JBHIMP010000126.1:0-1167 GCF_042194175.1 Bartonella sp. MR168JLCBS
GGGTTATGATGGTGAAGCTGTGAGGATCGATACCACCTGTGTTCTAACTCATTCCTATGTTGCGGGCTATAGATTCTGCTACAGGCTATAGAGAACGCTAGCATAAAAGGAAGCATTGGCAAAAAGCAAATTAAGATTTGACCCTGAAGAGTCAGGCTGGATTGGGTGCCTTGAGCCAAGCTTTGCATTTTCTTCTTAACGACAGGAAACTGGAATGCATTTATCCAAGCAGCTTCGCTTATTGAAGGAGGGAGAATACATAAATTATCGCTGATAAAGGTTTTGTTCAGAGATACAATAGAGAACGCATAAGAAAGCAAAACAGCATTCCTGTCCTTCCTTTTCGTTCAAATAAGAAAACAACGCAGAAGAATGGTGAACATTTTTACAAAGAGTGTTACCTTATCGAAATTTTATTTAATAAAATTAAATAGTTAAGATGCATCTCCTTGTGATTGGGATAAAAAACCTCTTCTTTTATGGGATTCGTGGTTTCTGCTTCAATTTTTTTTCTAGCTTAGAGAATGAGGTATCCGAAATCTCGTATTTTATGATGGTTATAGTGTGAAGAGCGTTTCATTGTGTTAAAGAATTGTATGTATTGATGGTGTGGGAATGAGATTTTGGTCTAAGAAAGCACCGTCATTGATTGGGTTTTATAGACTGCAATTTTAGTGAAATGAACAATGATTACATATTTGGATAAAGTGGTCCCTCGTTGCCTTGCGGACAGGTCCAATTGATATTTTGATTAGGATCTTTGATATCGCACGTTTTACAATGGATGCAGTTTGAAGCGTTGATAACATAAGTTTCATGATCATTATGGTCTAGCCATTCGTAGACAGCAGCAGGGCAATAGCGTACGGAAGGTCCTGCGTAAATTGCATATTCAGAATCTTTTTGTTTTTCAAGTGAGGCTATTTTTAAATGGCAAGGTTGATTTTCTTCATGGTGCGTATTGGAAAGGGCAACACTGGAAAGTCGGTCAAAGGTTACAACACCATCTGGTTTTGGGTAAGCAATGGGTTGAAATTTTTCTGCTGGTTCAAGACATGCATAATCTACTTTTCCATGAGAGAGCGTTTTAAATAAGGAAAATCCGAATAATTGTTGCCACCACATATCAAAGCCAGCAAGCTTAATCCCGCATTTTGTACCATATTT
>NZ_JBHIMP010000127.1:0-840 GCF_042194175.1 Bartonella sp. MR168JLCBS
TACCATTCCACCAATGAGCTGTACATCAAAAGGACGCATATCATAAATACGTTTTGCTGCTTCACGAACAGTTGCAAAAGCTTCTGGTAGGAGCAAATCAACGGTTTCACCTTCCGTAAGACGTTTACGAAACTCATCGGTTTTTTGGCAGAGTTGCGTATCGTTTAATTTCTGAAACTGTTCTTCCAAAGCATTAATTTGTGCTACTTTTTGGCGAAGAGCCTTGAGGCGTCGTTCATGAGCTGAACCAAAAAATTTACGTGCAAATACACCTAAACCGACCATCTCTGGCCCTTTCTTTTACTTGTTGCCAATCTTACTGGATATTTCATATATTATCCCCATACTCCACATCCCGTAAGGTATTTAATATAACCAAACGCATATGGTATCATTATACTTGTTGGTGCGCAATTTTTCACTTCAATTATTAAGTAGAGATAAGAGGATAAGTGCACCATGTCAACTTTAGTAATGCTGTTTAATTGGCATATTACAGAGTAATTTAGGGTATAATATGACATTTCTTATATTATCATTTTTCAATATCATGAGGTAGGTTAGGATAGGCTGAGATAAAAGGAAAAATTTATGTTTTTTCAAAAAAAATATCAGTTTATTTATCTATATTTAGAGATTAAAATGTTATGATTAAGGAAAAGTGGGATCTTGAACATGCGTTCATTCTTAAGGAGTATATTTATGAAATTCAACTTTATCACGCTGTTTTTGACATCGACTTTATTAGCGAGCACGAGTTTGGGGGTGATGGCCCAAAAGAGCGTGGAGTCTGCGTCGAATGATTTAAAGAATTTGGAGAAAGCTTCTGAAAAAGCAGTT
>NZ_JBHIMP010000127.1:904-1167 GCF_042194175.1 Bartonella sp. MR168JLCBS
GGGAAGGAAATCACAGCAGGGCAATTGGATGAGTTAGCACTCGAAATAAATCCTAATTTAGTGCGTTTTCCTGATGAACAACGCCGTATAACGGTTTTAAAAGCCTACCTTGATATGCAAGTGCTTGCAAAAGCTGCAATTAGCAAAGGCATCGATAAGACTGAAGCTTACGATAAACGAATGGCAGTTATGCGTGACAATGTCCTTCAACAGCTTTATTTTAAACAGATGATTGTTGATCAGATTTCGGATACTGATTTGGA
>NZ_JBHIMP010000128.1:0-284 GCF_042194175.1 Bartonella sp. MR168JLCBS
TTACCATTAATAAAAAAGGTAGGTGTTGCTGTAACACCAAGTTTTTTTCCACGCTCAAAAGACATATTCACTTCATCTAAAATGGATTGATTTTTCAGACAAGCATTAAAACTTTCATCGGTAAAACCCGCCATTAAGCCAATTTTTTTCAATGGTGTCAGAGCGTCTTGTTCCCAAACCCACTCATGCTGTTTCTGAAATAAGACTTCTATCAAAGGAAAATAGCGATCTTCTGGTGCACACCGGGCCAACATAAAGCCTGCTGTTGCCCGAGGATCAAAAGC
>NZ_JBHIMP010000128.1:333-843 GCF_042194175.1 Bartonella sp. MR168JLCBS
TTTTTACGAATTTGGGGAAGTACATCATTATAAAAATGCGCACAAGGCGCACACGTCAATGAAGCATATTCAACAATTGTCACTGGTGCATTCGCCTCTCCCTCAACCCTATCCTTAACCTTGCCTGGTTGGAGGACCTCGGCCATATCAACATGTGAAACTGGTTTAACTTCAGCAGCTAAAATGGCAGTCGCACTAATTTGTACAATTGTCATTAAGGCAAAAATTATAGCGAAAGGCAAAAAGGAACGACATTTTATCATAAATAATACTTTTCTGTTGTTATTAAACAAATAAGAACCCTATACTCTTTATACTAAAGAAAAATAGGGAAGATACTCTACTCTATTTACTCTTTTTTTCTGCAAAAATGCAACAGCCCAGTTCATAAAGTGATTGGCGTAAGCTTTCATTTTCAACCCTCTCAAGCATTTTTGCCACGCATTATTTGTCTTTTTCACTCAAAGCTAACTTGGTCTGCAGGCGATCGTTCAGAACAGAAACGCATCT
>NZ_JBHIMP010000128.1:885-1163 GCF_042194175.1 Bartonella sp. MR168JLCBS
TGCTCAATCTTGATGCGGTCAAGAACAACATATCCAAAAAAACCATTAATTCTATGGAGCAATTCATCTGTCTCAGGCAACAATTTTAACGCAGCAAATCTTTCACAAGCCACAACAAGTGTTGCAGGTTGGAACATTCTATCTTGATCTACGCGACATTTCCAAATAATTTTGAGTGGTACTGTATGTTCACCAATATCACGACCTGCAATCTCTGGCCAATGCTCTAGAAGTGCCACATTGAGTCCTGTCCGTTTGCGTAAAACTGGATCAATCAT
>NZ_JBHIMP010000129.1:0-1157 GCF_042194175.1 Bartonella sp. MR168JLCBS
GCGCTGTTACATCGGCGCTTAAAACACTTGCGAGTGAAAAACAGGGGCTTGAAGCTCTTGAAGCAGCTCTTCTTGGAAACCTTTCTTCCTCTTTTGAAGTTGCTGTTCAAACCATCAAAAATGCCAATGGTCATGTGGTGATTACTGGTCTTGGGAAGAGTGGTCATATAGGTACAAAAATTGCTGCAACCTTAGCTTCAACAGGGACACCTGCTTTTTTTGTACACGCTGCAGAAGCTAATCATGGTGATCTTGGTATGATAGGATCTGACAATGTCATTCTTGCCTTATCATGGTCAGGCGAAACCTTGGAATTAATGGCATTATAAACCATGCTGCACGTTTTCGCACACCACTTATCGCAATGACATCGGGTGAGCACTCTGTATTAGCACGACAAGCTGATGTTGTACTCTTATTGCCAAAGATAGAAGAGGCTTGTCCCCACGGGCTTGCTCCTACAACTTCAACAGTTGTGCAATTGGCGATGGGAGATGCATTAGCTGTTGCTCTTTTAGAAATGCGTGGCTTTACTGCAACGGATTTCAAAATTTACCATCCTGGTGGTTCTCTTGGTGCACACCTTAAATACGTGCGTGATATTATGCACGTGGGTGATAGTATGCCTTTGGTGGTGCAAGGTACAACCATGACTGAAGCTATGAATGTTTTGGTTGCGAAACATTTTGGTTGTGTTGGTGTTGTGAATCAAAGAGGTGAATTAATTGGGATTGTGACCGATGGTGATCTTGCACGCAATATTCACTTTAACTTATCAAAATTTAATGTTGATGACAAAAGATCCAAAAATTGTCGAGCCGAATACACTGGTTGGTGCTGCGACAGCTTTTATTAATGATCACCATATTGGTGCCTTTTTCGTGGTTGAAGATAAGAAACCATTAGGAATTGTTCATTTTCACGATCTTTTGCGTATTGGTGTTGCTTAGGTTAAAAAATATCTATTTCAGATAAAAGTTTGTTTTGGGTAAGAAGTTCAGCATAAAAAGACGAAATTCTTTCTGGGAGTCTGGGAGGCAGCTTTATTGAGGTGCCTTTTGAAAAAGATAAATATTTTACGGATTCCCATAGTGTAATGCAAATTACATTGACAGATGAGCTTATCACGGTGTCTGTATATCTTAGAAGAGACTCCC
>NZ_JBHIMP010000130.1:0-232 GCF_042194175.1 Bartonella sp. MR168JLCBS
TGTAGAACTTGCAAAAGACTGGCGAACAGACCGCTATTTGCGTCGCCTCGAAGCAATGATGCTTGTGGCTGATAAGAAAATAACTTTAGCTTTAACAGGGCTTGGTGATGTTTTAGAACCAGAAGACGGAATTATGGCAATTGGTTCTGGAGGCAATTTTGCTCTTTCAGCTGCGTGGGCACTCGTAGATATGAATTTGGATGCAGAAACCATTGCCCGTAAAGCTATGGAT
>NZ_JBHIMP010000130.1:323-1155 GCF_042194175.1 Bartonella sp. MR168JLCBS
TTGGATGTTCTCCCCGGTACATTGTTTCTGAACTTGATCGTTTTATTATTGGCCAAAATGATGCCAAACGTTCTGTGGCTATTGCACTGCGGAATCGATGGCGTCGACAACAACTTGATGGTCCGATGCGTGAAGAGGTTATGCCCAAAAATATTTTGATGATAGGACCAACAGGTGTTGGTAAAACAGGTATAGCGCGTCGATTAGCAAAACTTGCTGGAGCACCTTTCGTTAAAGTAGAAGCGACTAAATTTACTGAAGTTGGTTACGTGGGGCGTGATGTTGAGCAAATTATTCGTGATCTTGTTGAGATTGCCATTTCTCTTGTGCGTGAAAAAAAACGGGATGAAGTAAAAGTAAAGGCTCACATTAATGCTGAAGAGCGTGTTTTAGATGCTCTTGTTGGTAAAACAGCAAGCCCCGCTACCCGTGATAGTTTTCGCAAAAAATTGCGTGAAGGTGAACTGGATGAGAAAGAGATTGAGATTGAAGTAGCTGATAATAACAGCAATAGCGCTTCGACCTTTGATATTCCTGGTATGCCTGGTGCACAAATGGGAATTATGAATTTGTCAGAAATTTTTGGCAAAATGGGAAGTCGTATAAAAGTTCGCAAAACGACAGTAAAGGATTCTTTTAAGCCACTTATTGATGATGAATCTGAAAAACTTCTTGATCAAGATCAAATTATTCAAGAAGCACTTCGTGTTGCTGAAAATGATGGGATCGTTTTTATCGATGAGATTGATAAAATTGCAACCCGAGATGGTGCGGTAAGTGCTGCTGTTTCACGTGAGGGAGTTCAACGGGATCTTTTGCCTTTGGTGGAAGG
>NZ_JBHIMP010000014.1:0-40150 GCF_042194175.1 Bartonella sp. MR168JLCBS
CCAGAACCGTGCAAAAAGGTTTCATGATTTGCTACCCCAAATTCTGATCACTGGTGTGGCTTTCGGATAGGGGAGGGACGGCAAAACTATGGTGATGCCTGCTTTTAAAATGGGTCCATAGTCTGCAAGCCCCAAATTCGCTGCATAGACGCGTTCAACAGCAAGTGCTTGTTGACCCTTTGCATAGTATTTCCAGCAAATGGCATCCACCATATCGCCATCTTTGGTCATATAAAGGTCACTCATAGGTCTTCACCATATTCTCTCAATTTTATTGTAAATTCTTGTTTTTTGGGGATGCCATTATGATGAAAAATGCTTTGCTTTTCCTCTACAGAAAGAATGACAAACTTACCTAAGATTTTGCCTTGACCAGTCACAAGAATGTGAGGTCCCATATGCGCTATTTGCCGCAAATATTCGAGCTGTCTGTGACCACCTTTGAAATCTGGATAAATCACGCCTGCTAAAGAAAATTCCGCATTTGCAACAGCAGGCAATTGAAGAGCCGCCTTTCTCCCCAATCGCCCTTGCTCTACCCATGGAACCCCATAAGACATATCAAGTGTTTGATAAGCTGCTGTTTCAATCGAAAAAATAAAACCACCCAAAGCTAACATCATGGTATTTAATCCGAAAGGCTAGAGGCTATGGCTAAACGTTGCTGTTTTGCATAGCGTTCAAGTGCTTGATTGACAGCGTCTCTGATTTCGTCCTTTAAACCATTGGGGACGGAAATATTGAGATTTGTAATGGTTACACGGGCGTCTACTTCAACGGGTTTATGAACCGTAATGGGCTTTGGAGCTTTAAAGGCACCCACTTTATTTGTTGCCTGCATTTGTCCTGTTTCAATGACACTTGTATTAAAACCACTCTTGCGTTTTTCAGGCGGGGTGTTTGTAACCACTACTGTATCCAGCATTTTTTTTGCCCGTGCATTGGTTTCATTGGTAAAGGTTTTAATGGTCTGGGTTGAAGTTTTGTTGATTGAAACATTAAAGCCTAGCTTTTTTTTCATCCAATTAGGCATCCAGCTGGTTAATTTGCTTATCATGCCGCTAAACCATTCAGACAGAGCATTCCATTGGCTTTTGATGCCGTCCCACAAGCTACCAATGAGATTGGAACCTGCTTCCATTAAATCGATGCCAAACAGCCACTCAATCAATGCATTGATTTTTTTCGAAATCCAAGAGAGTGGTGAAAAGTTTTTAAAGAGCGTCAAGAGGTTATTGAAAACGTTACTACATAAGCTCGCAAAAGAATTCCACAAGTTGCTTATGAAGCTTACTACCGTATCCCAATTTTTGTAGAGCAGATATCCAACTCCAACAAGGGCAGCAATACCAGCCATTATCCAGCCGATAGGAGTGGTCATGATTGCGATACCAAGCGATATAAAAGCAGAACCAACGGCAGTTATTGCCGAAATCAGTGTTCCTACAAGAGTTAAAGCAAAACTGGCAACTGCAGAAGCAGCTGAGGCTAATGCTGAAAGCAGTGATCTTCCCAGAGTAGCAGAAAATCTAATAAAAGCTTTATCTGCTGCGATTATTTTTGAGAGCAGGGATTTTCCAAGATTTGCAGCCAGACCGGTAATTTTAGAACCAACGGAAGTGAAGGCTGAAAGCACTGGTCCTGAAAGAGCGAAAGCAAGCCTGATAAAAACTGCGCTTACTATGGCTAGTGATGTAAGCAGCCAGCCATTGATTTTGTCCCAATTTTTATAAAGCAGATATCCAGCTCCAACAAGAGCTGCGATGCCGCCAATTAGCCAACCGATAGGTGTCGTCATTATAGTATAGCCAAGTGTGACAAACGCTGCTCCCGCTGCGGCTAATGCGGCAATGAGTGGACCAAAAATGAACGAACCAAGTGCCACAAGTCCTACCTTGAAAAGGGTTATTTCACCAATCAGAGGTTCTAGCCATTGGAACCAGCCTTTAATTCTCTCTGTGAGATCACTGATGCCTTTTCTTAAATCGGAGGTAGGGTTAAGCAAATCATTAAGGACTTTTTTTAAGGTTTTTGCCCAGCTCGCAACGGTTGTTTGAATGAGGTCGCGGTTTTCATCAATCAACTTTGAAAAACCGTCAATCATATCATTAATCACGGGCATGAAACGGGCGCCAATAAAGCTCGCGATACCGCCTATTTTTTTCTTAAAAGCACCAAGCTTATCACTCAAATCTGCTGCATAGCGTGCAACATCGGCACCTATGAGCCATTTTCCTTTTCGCGCCTTTGCAAACAGCTCTTTGATAGGCGCCATGCCTTGTGCAAGCATGGTCGCCATTTCTTTACCATCGCCCCCAAACAGCAGAGCGGCAATATGCTGTCTTTGTGCTTGATTTTTCATCTTACTCATCTTGTCGGTAATTTCTTCCAACAAAGCCGAATTTGATTTGAGTTTTCCAGAAGCGTTTTTGACAGAAATGCCAAGTGCTTCAAAGCCCATAATGCCTCTTTTTTGTCCAGCATATGCTTGTGCTGAACGCCTATTTAAAGTTGCTAGAGATTGTTGAAAAAGTTCAGCAGAATATCCTGAATTATCGGCTGCATCGCCCCATAATTGAAGCGATGCAACACTCATCCCCAAATGGCGTGATGCGTGATGAAGACTATCCCCCAGATGCATGGTTTTCATGGTGAGGGCGGCTACACTTGCCACAAGACCACCACCAGCAAGCCCTAAGACACCGGTAAAGACCGAAGCACGGCTTGCCGCCACTCCAAGAGCACTTTGAACGCCATGAAGGCTTTTTGTCATGTTTTTTACAGCAGCAGAAAAGCGCGGAATACCCAAACTATGTGAGAGTGTTTTAGACAATGTATCGAATTTTTTTTGTACACGTTTAAGAGGCGCGGTGAGTTTGTCTTCAAGAGACAGTTTCACCTTTGCATCAGCAACTTTTTCACTCATTTTGTCTTATACCTTTCTGCTGCTTGTTTTCGCCAGAATATGAGTTCTTGCGGTTCCATTTCCATCATCTTTGAAAGGGACCAATGGAACACAATGGTAATATCGGCTATGAGTTTAGCGGCGTTTTCCCAGTCGAGGTATCCCGCCGCTTGATAAAAGACTCCAAAATCTCTCCAATGCTCGACAAGTCATTAATATCGAGTTCTCCAACCGCTTCATGTGCCCATCCAGAAAGGCGTGCAACCATAGCAATTGTTTGCTCTATGCCTTCTTTTTTGTCGATTGCTTGCAGATCTTTTGTTTTGGGGCGCTGTAAGGTAATTGTGGTGTGCTCTTTTCCCTCAAAAGTAACAGGTATCAATAATTTATGTGTAATGCTTGTTTGTACTGTCATTTTTATAATCCTAAGTTTTCTCTATGATCTGCTAATTGATTGACGCCATTGAATTTTCTGATGAGGTTGGGGACGTCTATCTCAACAATTTCAACGTCCTTCTGGACATATTTAAAATACTGCAATGTAAATGTTGCTGTGGATGTTGCTTTGCTCCCCGGTTGCCATTCTGCCATTTCAAAGCCTTTGCATAGTCCTTTCATGGTAATGACAACACCTTCTGCGGGTGTGCCTTGCGCTTGCATTGAACTTCGTAATGAAATGTCGACATCAGTGCGCCCCAACAGTGCCATTAACTCTGGAGAGCAATCAGAAATGGTCATGCTAAGTGTGAGGGTTTCAAGACCAAGGTCAACTTCAATGGAGGAGTCCATGCCTCCGCCACGATAATTTTCAACAACCAAGTTCAAATTCGGTAATGTTACGCTTTCACATTTTGCTTGATAGGGAATGCCGTCGACAAAAATGTTAAAATATTTCAAAACTCTTGGTAAAACGGGGATAGCCATTAAAAAATCTCCTCTAAATAATCATTCACAATGCGTGAACGGAATGTGATGTGTTCTGCTGGTGTTGTTGGTGTGAATTCGACATTGAAATAGACTCTGCCGCCTTCAATAGCGCTTGCTGTATTCAACTCTGGATCAGGCGTACAACGCCCACCAAGAATGGCGCCTTGTGCTTTTAAATCACGCAAATAGGCATTGACGCTTTCACTCACGTCACTCATGTAGGTTTTTTTGATATTGCGGTCGACAGCCCATAGATGCCCGCGCAAAATGGCGTCATTGATCATATCTGCGGTTCTCACCACCGATAAGAAAGCAAACTTTGTATCGCTTGAAAGGGTGCGATTACCCCAAAGACGATAACCATTTTCGCGGATAATTGTTGTGATGTTTTGTTCGTTAAGAAGGTTAGCGCGGCTTGATCGATCACCAATGGAAAAATCAATGGGGCGCGCAGTTCCAACAATGCCATTGATCACTTTATTTGAAGGGGAATGCCAAAAACCGTGTGTAAAATCAGTTTTAGCAATGACACCAGCAACTGCTGCACTTGCTGGCTGTTCTAAGATTTTTCCATCACGATTCACCTTTACAAAAGGGTCAACTATGATGGCGCGTTTTGAATCAAAATCCTTTGCTGTGGCAAGGGCTGCTTCATCTGTTGTGTTTGGTGCATCAAGCACCACAATAGCACGCAGACGCTCTGCAATGCCAATCAGTTCTGCTGCTACAGGATTAGAGGTTGTACTGATTTTGGCTTTGGCTGTCGCACCAGTGCCATCTCCTTCAATCGTCACATTTGGGGCGGTTTGATAATCAAAACCACTGTCCTTAATGACAATAGACGTTACTTTTCCATCTTTCAGGATTGCTTCTGCTTCTGCCCCGCCGGCAATTTTAACCGTTGCTTGAGTGTAACCGCTTCCTTGGTTTATCACATCAATCTTGCTAAGACTGATAGGGAGTTTGTGTGTAAAGCCTGGAGCAATGAGAATGCGTGGTGTTTGTCCCACAATGGACCCCGCTCCAATCAAAGCATGGACGCCTTCATAAGCGCCATTTGCATTCACACCACCTAGAACATTGGTGAGTGTTGCGTTTTCATTGTCACCCTCGTTCACGCGCACGACAACAACAATGGCACCCACTTGCTTAAAAATGAGATCAAGGGCATTGGGTAAGGTGCCTTGACGCTTACCCGTTTTATCCAGTTTAGCTGCTTGTGAAAGAGAGCCTGTTACCAAAACGGGTGTATTAAGAGGAAATGCTTGTTCATCTGCATCGGGCGCCGTGCCAACAATCCCGATAACTGCCGATTGTACCGCGCGAAGGGGGCGGGTGCCGTCGTCAACCTCGACAACTTCAACACCGTGTAGAAAACCTGTTGCCATACTTTATGCTCCTTTAAATGAGGGGTGAATTAAAATGAATGGGAAAAATGAGAGGTAAAAAGCCGCTCTGACGAGTGACTTGACAAAAACTTTAAAACCGTTAGATTCATACAAAGGTGCTTCAAAAACACCTTAAAACAACAAGCGGATTGGTTACCGAAATAATCAGTCTTCTGTGCATTAAAGACTTTGACTCATTATATGCTACGCGCGTATAATAGTGGGGTCGGGTGTGGTTATGCCATAAAATACCCTTTCGAGGGAAAAGCATAACGACGGGCTTGTTGCCGTGTTTTTGAGCACCCGGCATTCTTCATTGAGTGTCAATCAAAAACATTAGTCAACAAGGAGTTCATCATGAACAATTTAGTAAACACTCAAACTACATTAACAATGTCTAGCCGTGAAATTGCAAAGTTGTGCGATAAAAGGCATGACAATATTGTAAGAGATATTCGGCAAATATGTACTGACCTCAAAATTGAGGTGAGTAAATTTCAGGGAAATTATAAGGATTCTACAGGACGTAAATTAGTCTGCTATAACCTCCCTAAACGCGAGTGTCTTATCTTAGTTTCCGGATACAGTACAGTATTGCGTTCTAAGATCATTGACCGTTGGATAGAGCTTGAGGGGCAATCAGCTTTACAGCTAGGACATGACTTTGATGATTTTAACTATCTTCGCCAATATGTTTTGACAAATTATCCTAAAATCATGGGTATCATCTTTGGTCGTCTTTTGAAAATAGATGAAATCGAAAAAGAGCTTGATCATTATAAATCAGTTACAAAAGAAGCCAAACGAGTTTTAGCAAGCCCTGTTGTAAAAGCTGCTTAACTTTAAAAACATGATTTTCTCTCCTCGTCTTTGAGGCGGGGAGGTGGTTAACAGCATAAAATATCTTTACATAATACATATTGTACGTATAATACGTATTATACATTAAAGATAGGATGTGCATATGAAAAAATATAGTTTTACAGATGTAAACCGCGGGGCAGGCGATATTTTAGACGAGGCTATGTCTACACCTGTAGCTTTAACAAAGCGAGGGCGTGAAAAAATCATTATGCTTCCTGTTGATTTATATCATGAATTAATAAAAGCGCGTTCTGGTGCACAATCTTTTGTTTATGCAGATGCACCGCAAAATATATTAGACGATTTAGATCGTGGTTTAGATGATATTTTAAATGGCGACGAATATGTTTAAAGCAGGGGATGTTGTTCAATATTATTATTTATGGCACGAACAAGCGCAAAAAGGTGAACATTCGGGGCGCAAAGCGCGTCCTTCCTGTGTTATGGTTAAAACTGAAAGCCATTTCTTTTTGTTTCCTATCACTTCTCAAGAGCCTATTAATTTACAATATAGCTTAAAAGTACCTGAGATAGAATGTAGACGTGCGGGGTTGCAAAAGCAATCTTGGGTGCGTGTTGATGAATTTAATGTTGTTCCTTGCGAATCTTTGTTTGACTTTGAAGATTTAAAACCACAAGGGCGCTTTAGTCTTGCTTTCGTTCGTAAAATTGCACTTAAAATTAAAGAAGTTAAAGCAATAAAACCACTTGGAAAAGTCTCTAGAGATTGAGTCACAAAGTCAAACAGCGTGGAGTATTGGAACTTTGCTAACATCTGTTTCACGTTCAGCATGCCACGCATCATAATTGGCTTGCATACGTAACCATATGGCAGCTCCATTCCCAAACATTTTGCCAAGACAAGCCGAAAGAGAAGGAGAGACAGGCTTTTTGGCATTTAAAATATCATAGAGATGTTGGCGTGATATACCGAGCATTTGTGCAATTTCTGACTTTGTTTTGCCTGTTTCAGGAATAATATCTGCTAAAACTTCTCCTGGATGAGTAGGACAACGATTAGGATTGCGTATAGTCATAGATAGTCTTCTTTGCAATTAACTTAAAAACCATTACAATCTAAACAGTATAACATCAATACTGTGTAATTTAAGAAATGAATATCAAACCAATTCGTACAGAGAGAGATTATCAAGAAGCTTTAGAAATTGTGTCTGCAATGTTTGACAATCAACCTAAAGAGAATACTCCAGAATTTGATCAAATGGAGGTTCTTGTGTTGTTGATTGAAGCGTATGAAGCAGAACACTATCCTGTTTCTCCTCCTCACCCGATTGAAGCTATTAAATTTAGAATGGAACAAATGAACTTAAGTGCTAAAGATCTCGTTCCTGCGATTGGTCATTTAAATCGCGTTTATGAAATCTTGAGTGGAAAAAGAAAACTAACACTACGCATGATTAAAAATTTGCACCAACAGTTTAATATCCCATTGGAAAGCCTAATAGCTTAGACTTGTTTTTCTTTTCTCCACCTCATGCGTAAAGAGAAGGATAGGCGCATGGAGGGGATAAATTTGCACGTCAACATCAAGGATTTTACAACTGCATCAAAGGCTGTCTGATCAAATATTGCCAAAAACTTAGATCCCTTGCCATTCTTAATAAAGTGAATACGAAGTTTAAATTCTATTGTCATCTTGCTCTCCAAATCAATGAAGAGATTATAACAAGCATCACCATGCTCCATAAGACTGACACTGTCAGTCAAAAAAAGCCCTTTAAAGGGCTTTAACAGGCTTTGAAAGAGTGATAAAAGGACTTAAAAATCATACAAGCTCGCTTATACAACAGCTATCCATTTGACTTGCGCTATTTTTGGTTTTGTATTTAATCTTTCCATAATCTTATAAGAACAGCGCCATCAGCTCCAGCACCACTTGTATAGGAATCTCTAACAGCTCCAGCACCGCCACCACCAAAACCACGACCTCCTTTTCCTGAAGTATAGTTATGTTGTGCTAGTCCTCCAGGACCACCCCTTGATGTATCGCCTCCAGCATCACCGCCATCACCGCTTATCTTGCCAGTAATTCCACTCGTTCCAGCATAACCATTTCCGCCTTTGGCAATTCCTAGATGTGCGTCTGTTGCTAAACCAAAATTTCCACCAATGCCCCCAGTTCCACCAATGCCTGAATAGTAATAAGTATTTCCCCTTGATGTATTATAATAAGCCCCCCCTCCACCATTTCCTCCTTTAGCGGTAATAAAATTTTTGCCAACGGTCGTTGTTCCTCCAGAATTACCTGTTGCACGGAGTGATGCAACAGAAGTTCCACCCTTACCAATTGTGATATCTTCATGACCATTTAAACTGGCTTTATAGCCATACCAGACTGAACAACCGCCACCGCCGCCACCTCCTCCTAATCTTGGCGTATCCGCTCCGCCACCACTACCACCGCCACCCCATGCTTGGATTTCTAACCTAGTTTGGTCTGTTACCCAATCTGGCCATTCAATTTTCCCATCTTGCGTGTAGAGCAATTCAGCATCGGCAATAATGAGTTTATTAATCAAATCTTTTTTGATGTTTTTAATTTCCTGCTTGAGAATATCTATTTCTGATTTCGTATAAACAAGATCACCATCAACTTTCAGCGGTCCTTTCAACATGCTTCCGCTTGCGCTTAAACGAGTGACTACTTCATTGTTATGCATAAGGTTGAGTGATGAATTGCCTATGAGTTCTAAGCCACCACTCATAGTCACTTTGCTGGTAAATTTATTGTAATTCTGCCACTCATTTGGACTTGTGAGGCGTCCATAGCTTGTCAGATCTTCGTTGATTTTGGCTCTAAAATCATCAAGCCCCACAATATCTTCGGTTTTATGTTGATGTGCGCCTAACAGTGAGACAGCACTGCCAAAGGTGAAGTTATTGTTGCTTGATTTATAGAGAACATAATTATTTGCGGCATCTTTTGCGCCCTCGAGATCGCTTAAATCAGTAAATGAGAAGGTTTTATCGGCTGCCATTTTGCCTTTGAGAGCCGCTTCAAGATCGGCAACATCACTTATTGTGTGCGTGTGTTTTAAAGGTGCTTTTTCGTCTACCTTTACCTCAACTTCCATCATGGCTTGATCAATTTTCGTCAAGTTTTCGCGCAAGATTGGGAATTCAGAACTGATAAAGCGTCCTTCTTTCGGCAATTCCATGTCGAGTTTTTTGGTTTTTGTCATCTCTGTTCTCCCATCACAATATACCGGCGCCAAAATCACTCACCATTGACCGTGCCGCCGGTCCACCAGTAAGCGTGAGTTTGAGGCGCGCTTGTTTGGCTGTTTTATCACCACTGATAAATTTGCGCTCTGTCCAAAGCGGTTCAGCGAGTTGCTCTGTTTCGTCGAGTTTCAAAGGGGTGAAAGCACCATCATCCAGTTGCATCTCGAGTGTAAAGGTTGCACCGCCCGGTAAAAAGGTTTTGATATAACTGGTCAACCTTGCCTTTTCTCCAAAGGTAAAAGCACGGGTGACATAAGTGGCCGTTTTATGGATCTTGCCTGCAATCAATTGAACAGGAGCAAACAAGACGGGTGAAAGCTTTTCGGTGCCTTTGAGAATAGCGCGAAGCTTTACCTTTTCACTGATATATTCGGTAAGGCTGAGTAATTGAAAGGGAAGGAGTTGATAAACCGATCCGTTGTTTCTTTCAATTTCAAAGATGACAGAACAATCGCTTGAAGGCAATTCAATGGCTGCACGTATTTGCAAATCAGAACAATCAACAAGATCAAAAGTGCCTAAGTCTACGACTTTTTCTGTTTGTGTGTAGCGGGCTGCTAGCACCCTAAAGGCTAAAGCCTCATCTTGATGGGCGGTCCAGCTTTGTGCGTTAACTGAAGAAAAGCGTGGTCCCGTTACATAAGGGTGGCTCGAGACATATCTCTGATGTTCTGCATCAAAATCCCCAAGCTTTGCCAGTGAAACAGAATGATTACTATCATCTGTCTTAATAACAAAAGCCGTTAAGCGGTCATCCATCACAAGGAGTGGTACATCATAGCGTGCCTCTGCCCACCCTAGCTTTGCGCCCTTCATGGAATAAAAGCTTTGTGCTTGAATATCGGCGGTCGGATAACCGTTTTCTGTGGTGACCAAATCAATCACCAGATCATGGTTTTGATTACCGATTTTGCAAAGATGAAAGTCAATACCGGTGATTTGCCGTGTTTCATCGGGGGTAAAAACTTGCGCTTGTGGGTCTACTTGCGTCCATATCTTCACCGTTGTGGTGCGCCGCATGACTTTCACATCAATCACACCTTGACCGGTAAAAAGCCCCGTTGCAATTGTTCCACCCATTCCCCGTGCCACAACATTTTTTGTGCCAGCAGTGATATTTTTAGGAATCTTAAAAGTGCCCTCAATGGCGCCATAAGAATCGGCAAAAAGGGGATAATTCGGCAAAACATTCACACCATCAAAAGTGAGGCTTTCTAATTGTTCCCACTTGCCAAGACCTTCAATTTTGAAGAAAAGGGTAATTTGTCTCAAAAAATCGATTTTCTCTTGGGTTGCACTCACCAAATTATCACTGATTTCTGTTTTACGAATGCTTCTCCCACGGTTCCATCCCATGTTCAGTTGATTGGTCACGCTTGAGAGCCAATCGGTGCGCTGTTCGTGCCAGAAGTCTGTCGCGGGTTCAAGGGTTACTGTACCAGGCAGGGGTGCAAAATTTTGATAGGGGTTGATTTTTTCGCAAGCCGTTGTCAACTCTTGCGCAATGATCACTTCATTTGTCCAGTCAAGGGTAACAGGCGCTTTTAAAGGAGCGGTATAGAATGTTGGGTCAATGGCAAGCTGCAAAATGCCATTGCCTACAGCCCCCGTTTGTTGAAAGCCTTCATCTCTGTAAGAGTCATCAAGAAAGGGATCAGCAAACATGCCTTTTTTGGCGACAGGTTCTTTAGAGTCCACATTGCTTTTAATACGCTCTAACTGCATCAACCGGTCAAGCGAAAGCACCCGTTGAAAATAGCGCCACATCTCATCATAGGGGGCAACACGTGTGCCATCATTGACCACAACCGGCGTTTCAAGCCAATTGTTGGTGATCGTTGCAAGGGACAACACATCATCAGGGACACTGGGTGCCATGGGGTGATCTGCCGAGATACCTTTGATGTAAACCACATTGCCCCCTGTGTTGAGACCTATACGGTCAATGCGGGGCAATTTGTAAGTGTAACTGACGATAATATCACCACCTTGCGCCCCACCTGAGACTGTGATTTCCTGCTCTGTTACTTTATCAGCCGTGATTTTTGCGCGGGTGCGATAAGTCACCTTATAGCTGCTGCCCGGTAAAGGTTCGTCTCCTAAGGGTGCCCAATCAATGGTGTCTCCGGTTTTTTTAAAATCTGTGCCTTCTTTAAATTCCTTGTTTCCTTGAACGACTTTAATAAAAGAAGTGATGCTTTTATCAGGAACACCATCACGCCCAGCGGCAACGGCACCACGGGTGACGTTAACGGTTTTTTCTTTTGTCAACAAAAGAGACTGAATATCAGCAATAGGAAAATAATAGGGTTTAAAGGTAAAACTTGTTTTCCCTTTTGGAGGCGCAAAAATATGCGTTTCGCTTGGAACAACGCTTGTCGAAAAATCCTCTGGCTCTTCATGGCGCAAGGCGGCTAAGTGTTTGCGTTTAAAGCCATTGATATTGGCTTCTCCTTCTTGAATACTAAACACTTGGCAACCTTTATTTGCTCCCAATGCGCTTACACGGCAGCCACTCACGATATAATGTCCATGGGCTCTGTCATACGTCGCAATAGCTTGCATGGCGGGTTCAAGCAATGAGGGTGATTTTTGATCAATCAGAACACCATCTTGTAAAATATAAACGGGAAAGAAAGTGCCACTCTGCGCATCCTCTTTCAGTGCCCAAACAAGCTTTGCTGTTTCGCGGGCGGCACCGGGCTCTCCTTCTGCCAAAGTGCCAGGGACTTGCCCCAATAGCTCTGGATCATCCTCATATGTCACCCATTTTTTTTGTAGCTTCACACCAATTTCCAAGCGCCCAATCATGGCAACATTGTTGAGTACAGCGGGTGCAACGGGGAAAATATCACCGGCAATATAAATCTTGCCATCCGTTAACGTTACGGTCCTTGTCTCTTTGTTGACAAAAGCATCAGCCCGTTCAACGCGGTCCCCTTCTTTTGCAACAAGGCGCCCCAAGCGGGCATGACGCCCCCTGATGATGGTTTGAACCTCATTAAGTTCACCCGCTTGAAGAAAAGGGCGCTGTCCATAAAACACCACGCTTTGTTGTTCATCTTTGCCTACCGATCTGTCAATTGCAAAGGGTAAACCACTTTCATGCTTCATGTTAAAACCTCAATAAAATCTTGAATTGTTCGCGAACATCGGCACGCAAAGGAATATTAATGGGCGTTTTGAGTATCTCGACACCGCCATTCAGTTCATCAAGCTCCAACCAAAGCTTGCCAACCGCTATGTTTTCTGCGGGGGTAGCGTGAACGAGAATGGAAACAAATGCTGCTTGTTTGCCGTCAACATCGCAAAAGTCTGTGCGGGCTGCAACAAGAAGCGCCGTGCCCCTCGGGGAGGGCTGGAATCTGCCGCTTGAATGGTTATAACCCCCCTCCAAAGCCTGTTCGACAGGCGCTACAGCATAGCATCTTTGATACCCAATCACGCCATCTTGGCTGTCTCTTAACACGAGATAAAGCGTGCGACCATGAAACCACTCTGCCATCAGCATATCGCGTTCATGTTTTTTGACCGAACACCACGGAAAATTTGCCATGTCCCATGGGTAATCGATTTGGTTCCAGCTTAATTCTTCATCCCCATCATCTATCCAATTGCCAATAAGCCTGCCTTCTTCTCTTGTGAGCGTGTGATTGATCTCTGTTGTGCGCCCAAAGGAAAACAAAGTGCCCCCAGCTGTTAAGCTAACACCGCTTTCATACTCCAACATGCTGTCATCAAGGCGTGACATATTGCCTTCCATGGCTTGAACATCATAACCATAGGTCCCTCGACGAAAATCAGAGCGCAAACTTTTGGAAAGGTCGGTAATTGCTTCAATGGATTCAAGGCTTTTCCGTTCAGGCAACTGATCAAAATCAAGTTGAAAGGAGTTCCACCATGCCCGCCCCGTCCATGCGGGCGTAAAGCGTGCCGAAATCCCTAGCCATTCAAGCCCCACCTCTATTGCAGCAAGGGAGCCGCGCAAGCGCTGCCATTGAATCCCTTGATCAATCAGATCATAGAGATTTGGAACATAAGGCGTAAGCTCTCCAAGCCCGTATTCTTCAATCAACCACGGCAAGAAACGGGGAGGGCGTGTGATCAGTTTAGAACGTGAAATCCCCAAAACAGAACCATCAATATCTTGATGAAAATCGCAAGCATCGGCAAGGCGCTTTTCAAATTCTGTTGCATGTGTGGGGAGGAGGGAACCAACCATTAGCGCGCACGCCCTTTGAAGTTTAAGGTGATTTTTCCAATCGATAAAACTTCTTCATCACAAACCATACTGTCTTGTGTTGGTGTAATGGCGATCACTTTTTGGACACCAGCAATCATTAATTTTGAAATCCACCACGACAAACTTAATTCACGACCAATGGCTTGTTCTTGTCTCCATGCTGCTCTTAAATTTGTTTCCATTGTTGTGAGAATTTTTAAAGATGTTTCTGGTAACAGCCAAACATCTGCTTCTAAATCCAGCACTTTTTTGACAGCAGCGTGAACAATGATTGTATCATTGGTCATGATGATATTTTTTCTGTGAAGAGCTTCTGAAACTATTTGTATGAGATCTTCAGATGCCGTTCCTTCTTCATTGTTGCCAAAAAGAGCAACATAGATGGTTGGATCTTTGCCTTTACGGTAAACAATCGCATCCTTAACACGACTATCGGCTGTTAAGGCTATAAGTTTGTAATAGGGCTCTGTCCCGCTACCATTGCCACCACGGGCATGAAGCTCTATGCGTTCACGATATCTCTCGTCACTTTCACCCTCCATGCGGGCAAGACCATGCCAGTTTCCCAAAGCATCAAGAGATTCACCGGTTGCAAAATCAAGAATGTTGTTGCGTGCCGCTTCGTTAATACGCTGTCTTAAAAGCAATTCTCGATAGCTAAAAGCCTCAATGACTTTTACAGCCGGATCACTTTCAAGAATGGTATATTCAGGCAAAAGCTCTTTTAAATGGGCAAGAGCAGCAGCGCGTATTTCCTCAAAAGAAAGTTCTGTGATGATTTCCGGTTTTGCAAGTACTCCATTCATTTTATCAATAATCCTTCCATGGTAATGGGCTTGCCGGATGGCAAATAAATGCCTTCAAAGGACAAAGAAACTTGTCCAGCCTCACTCCATTTAAAATCAATTTTTTTCAATTTAAAACGCGGTTCCCACTTGTCTAAAGCCTCAGCAATGGCGGCATAAAGGGCAACAGCAAAAGCATTATTAACCGGTGCATCAATGAGTTCTGCAACACGTGAACCATAATCACGCCGCATTACACGCGAACCAATCCGCGTTGACAAAATATCAAGGATTGATTGGCGTAAATGATCAATGCCGGTCAATGACTTTCCCGTTGTGCAGTCCATTCCACTGTTCAATTGGGACCTCCTGTCATAGAACCACCAGGGGAAACACCACCATGAACATGTGTTGCTCCTACATTGGTGCCGTTATGCTTTAGTCCACTCGAATGAATGGAAACATTACTCCCAGAATAAAGAGAGAGACTATCATTCGAATTCAGTGAAATGCCATCACCTGCCTTCAAAGAGATGTTGCCTTTTGCGTTTAAATTTATATCGCTTTTTGAAACAATCTTTATGCCATCTGGCGCGGTAAGCTCTAGCTTGCCACCATCACCTTTTAGTGACACACCATCAGCGATTGTCAGGATAAATTTTCCCCCTGATTTGATATGAATTCCATAAGTGTTTTGTTCATCATCATATTCAAGGCGGGTTCCATCAGGGTATATCGTTCGGTGAATGCTGCCTTTATCGGCTGCTTGATTAGCATCGGTGTGAAGTGAACCAACAATCACCCCTTGTGACAAATCCCCTGATGATGAAACAACAATCACTTGTTCTCCAACATCGCGCCCTTCATAAGAGCGTGTTTTACCGGCGCGGGCTTGTGTGTCTGGAATCCAGTCACTGACAAGATTGCCACTTTTTATCCGATAGCGTGCGTTTTTATGGTCGACATGGCTAATTTTTCCCACCACAACCATATTGGCCACACGTCTTTTTAGATCTGTGATTTCTTTATCGCGCCGCTCTAACATGTCCACCTTCAATTTTATGGTATTTGTCTTGGTTTCCCATACCTGTTTCTGGTTTAAAACCGACAAGGGGTTCAACAACTCTTTCGGTTGCCTTTCCTTCATCAAGGCAGGGGATATTGGTGACGTAAGTTACGTCAAAGGTTAAAATTGCACCGTGGAGTGCTAGAGCGCCATTATCGCCAAAGGCAAAAGCAATATTTTGCAGGCGGCATGTTTCAACGCTGTTTTTAAGATTGGGATTAGCGTAGAAAACCTCCTCAACTTCCCATGCTAATTGGTCAACAAAACGTGCTCCATCTTCACATGTCGCATAACATTCAACATCTAGCGTTAAAACACGCCGCCTTACTCCATAATCATAGCCATCTTCAATTGTTTCACTTTGTGTTGAGATATTAATTGCAGGCGTGTTCTCAGGGGAAAAGTTGAAATCACGCATATTGAAAATATTGTCACCAGCTGCCGTCTTTGCTGCTTTGATCAACGCAACAAAGCTTTCTCTTATCGTTTCGCGTGGATGTTTCATTGTTTTATTTCTCGCAAGATAAGCTTATACATACCGGATTCAGAGGCTTGGACATCTGTGATCACGAAGTGCTCTTGAGAGGGGGCTTTGCTGTTTTCAGGATCCATCACAATAACACTATCTTGAGGTTTTGGTGGTAAGCCTCCGATATCATTGATACAAAGATCAAGTTCCTTTCTTGCAATTGTCGTGGGGATTCTGCCACCGGCGTCCGATTCTGAATGCTTAATGCCGTAAATTGCTGTGATACGAAAAGATTGCTGATTGTCCTTTCGCGTGTAGATGATGGGCTGCCCAAAAGTGTTGCGCACATCTTTAACCATTTGGTTTAGCAGCCCGTGCCATCGCATGTTATTTCACTCCAATCACGGCTTTAAACAGCATTTCTGGGCGTGTGCAAATGTAAAGCGGATAGCTGTAGACCTCTGGTTTTACCCATGCATTACGGTCGTGGTCGACTATAAGCATCGTGTAGAGAGGTTTTCCAACGGTGTTGGCAAAATCCAAGCTTTCCCCTGGTGCAAAGGTTTTTTGGAAGACACCAGGCGCATCAACAGGGAAGAATTGACATTCATCAGGCTTAATTCCTATGGCGCGCTTTGTTCCAGCTTTCGCACTTACATTATAGTTGTGGATACTCCGGTAATTAATGAAAGTGACACCAGCAAAGTCAAAACTGCCAAAGCTGCCCGAGCCAAGAGCGCTTGGTGTTGCAACACCTCCGGCGCTATTGAGTGTCTGTGCTAAGGCTGTGTTTAAATAGGTCTCACGAATTGTTTTATGGTTTTTCAACTTGGAAAAGAATTCATTTCCACAAAGCCCAATAATGCGTGAACGATCAGAAAATGCTCCTTTTGAAGCCTCAATCATCCTCATAATGACTTGGTCAACATTGTCAGCAACATTGGTTGTCTCAACATTTAGTTTAAAGTCAATGGGCTTTGGTGGTGTGATTTCCCATTCCTTGTACCAATCGACAATCACCGAGCCATCAGCATCAAGGACAACACCTTGAACAGCGCCAAGTTGCATATTTTCCCATGTCAATTCAATTTCAGAAATCAGTTTCTTTTGTTTTCTGGCAATATATTTCATTGCTGTCTCTAACTGATCTTCTGCGCCAAATTCACGACGGTTCTGGATTTCTTCTGATTTTACGGTATCACTTTTGGCAATCCGTGTTGTTTTGAAAAACCGAAGATTACGCCCCTCTCTATCACCTTCTGCCAAAGGTGCGCCACGTTCACTGGTTTGAATAAGCGAAAATGTATTATCACGCCGTTCAATCCCAACCACTGTGGTACTGGTTTCAACTTCCTCAAAAAGATTAAGAGAGCTTACAAGACCAGGTTGAAACTCATAGTTTTCAATGGCTTTCATCATTGTGATGCTTGAGAAAGCATCATGTTTAAAAAAATTCATATCCATGTGTGCATTCTCCTATCGCAATAGAATGTTGTTCTTGTCTTCTAAAGACTGAATGGCTGCTTTCTTTTGCTCATCCGTGATGGCATCTGGCCATAGCAGTTCAGAAGCTTTTACAGTGCATAAGCGTGCTGTAATCACGGCGCGTTGATCTGCGCCTGTTGCGTCAATAGTGGCAAAAGAAATCCCTGCCGGTGTTTGACTGCCATCTGATGCTGCTGGATTAAGGGGGGCATAGTGTCCCGTTGCGGTTATCTTTCCCATGACAGTTCCCGCTTCAATGAATGCTCCTGATGCAAACACCACTTCTTCGTTTGACATGTCAGGGTCGTAGGGTCCAAGATAAGCGCCATTGCGTACGTCGTCATAAATAATATTCGTCATTTCACTGCCCTCCAAGCTGCTTCCCATTTTGCGTGAATCTTTGCCTTGCTCGTCCCATCACTATGAGGGGCATAAGGCGAGACTTTTAAAGACTCGCTTTGAGAGCTAGCAGCCGTCAACACACACTGGCGTGCTTTCTCGAGACTCATACCGTTTTGAATAGCTTTTGCTGCGTCAAAAGAAACGCCTAAGTGCTTTGCTTGCCTTTCAAGGGTTGTTAGTGCTTTTGCGCGCTTTCTTTCTTTTTCAAGAGCAGCTTTTATGTTTTCCTGCTTGTCCTCATTGTCTTCACCCTCATCTTCGTTTTCTTCGTCGTCAAAGATTTCGGCGTTTTTGTCGACGTCACTATCGTCTTCGTCCTCTTCCTCGTCATTGATGATGTCGACGATCTTTTCGTCATCCTCTTCTTCAGCGCGGTATTGTGTGCGTGCCATGTGTTTTGTCCTTCTTTTTCTGTTGATGTTGGGTTTTGTGATATGGAATCCGTTAAGGCTTCCAACGCTTGCGCAAGGGTGCCTTGCGCATCTGCTAATCCAAGCGTGATCGCTTGGTTGCCTATAAAAGTTTCTGCTTTTGTGTCACGAATTGCAGCAGCATTTAAGCGTCTGTTTTGCGCCACCAAATCGACAAACATCTCGTAGAGCAGGGCGCAATCGGCTTGCATTTTTATCTGTGCTGTATCGCTCAAGGGTTCATGAGGATTGCCATGAACTTTGTGATCACCTTCAAAGACAAAGGTCCATTTATGCCCGTGTTTTTCATCTGCACGGGATTGGTCAAGATGGGCGCAAACAACCCCAATCGAGCCCACAACCCCTGTACGAGCTACCCATATTTGAGAAGCAGCACAAGCAATGGCATAAGCCGCTGAACACGCAAACTCATTGGCATGCGCCCAAATGGGCTTGTCGTATTGTTTTGAGAGTGTTTGAAACTCTTCAACTAAATCAAACACACCGCCGGCTTCTCCACCGCCGCTGTCAATATCAAGTAAAACAGCGCGAACATCAGGTTGTGCAATGGCTTCACGAAAAGAAGCCCTTAAACCTTCATAAGAGGTTAGCCCCGATAAAGCCCCAAGCCATGCACCACGGCGCACAAGCGTGCCATGAACTGGTAGGATAGCAACATTATTTTGTACCACATAAGTTTCAGGTGGTCTTAAAGCTTCTGTATCCCCTTGTCCAAATGCCCTAGGGGAAAACTTTTCTCCCTCAAAAAGACGCGGCGCAAGAGCATTCAAAATGATATCAAGCTTTGTCGATGCAAGCATATGAGGAACACCAAAAAGCCGTGATGCCAAAAACGGCATGTCGAGATTATTCACCATTTGTATGTGCCTCACTGCCTTGGTTACTTTCATAAGTTTCAGAAGGTTCTGAATCTGCTGTATCAATTACTTGATTGCTACCAGAGGGCGCTGCCATATCCGTGTCAAAAGATAAGCCGCGCGCACGAGCGTCTGTGTGCTCTTCTTGCATTTCGGCATGAATGCTGTCGATATCAAAGCCGCGCTCGGCAAGTGCCATGCGTCGTGTTTTCAAGCCTGCACGGATTTCTTCTTTTTCCGCTGAGATATCCTTGTTTGGATCAATCATTTCAAGCGGGGGCGCAAAGCTTTCACATTGAAGCCATGGCAAGGAATTTTCTTCCCACCCTGGCAAATTGACGCATCCAGAAAGCACTGCCATTTCAACAAAACGCTCCCAAACAATGCGGTTAAACTGAAAGGCAATGATATGTTCACGCCATTGTTTGACGTGCCGTCTAAACTGAATGATGGAGGTGCGTACATTTGAAAAATTCCCCCGCGTAACGTCTCCAGTCACAACGGCATAAGGCATATTAAGTGCTGCACAAATTTTCAAGATATTGCGAAATTGAAAAGCCTCATAAGAGCCACCAACCTCAACAGGATTTGAGAATGTAACCTCTTTATTCTCTCCTAAATAAAGAGATGCACCGGGCGCAATGACAGGTGCTTTGTATTCTTCTTCAACGTTGTTTTTATCACGATTATCGGATAATTTTTCGACGTTTGGGGAACTGTCCTTGACAAACGCCGCGAAAAGAGCCGCCGTCCTTTTTCTATCGAGTTCTGCATCATCATAGGATTCGAGTTGAAAGATCTTTGTCATACAGCGCGTTATTTTGGGAGAACCGCGCAATTGTCCGGCAATACGGCGCTCTTTGATATGAATGACCATTTCAGCAGGGACACGCACGCGCTCTTGGCTCTTAAATGCTATGTTGGAAGGAGAATCATCATAGGGGTGATGTTCCCAGAAATGATAAGCAACGCGCTTACCACTGGCATTAAATTCAATCCCCATACGAATGTAATTGCCTTCAATCTCAGCCGGTCCATTGTAGGAAAGGTCCAACATTTCGGTGGGATAAACTTGCAATTGAAGAGGCACACCAGAGCGCCCGTAGAGGTCAACATAATGCAATCTTACAAAGCATTCACCAGTTAAAAAGACCTCTCGTGCAATGGTTGCTTGCAGCCCATAAAAGCTGGTATCTTCATCATAGTCCGCTTCATCAACCCATTGCCACCATAAGTCTAAAAGCTTTTTCTTTTCTTCTTGAAAGCCTTCAATACGAGGATAAGGTTTAATCCCATCACTGACAGCCGCAGAGACCCATTCCTCCGTTGCGGAACCATAAAGAGCTTCATTGTCATAAAGCCATCTTGAACGGGCAACAATGGTATCACCGCATTCCTCAATGGCTTTATTGATATGTTTTTTTGCGGGGTCAAAACCACCCATACGGCGGCTTTTGCTTGCCGCTTCAAAATGGGGATTGTGTTGACGAGAAATTGTAAAAAAGCCCGTGAGTTTATTGATAAAGCCAGCCATTAATAGCCTCGTGATATATTAAAATAGAAAACGCGTGAACGCTTGCTTCCTTCAAGGTCCGCTATTTGTGTGTTCAGCATCTCAAGCGCTCTGCGCAGTTCCTCAACAGAGCGGTTGCTGACTTGCTTATCGCCATGGCGTACCGATTGCGCACCCGAATAAAGAGCCTCTTCAATTTGTTCACGCCGCCTTTTTAAGTTTTCAAGTCTGTCAATTTTGCTGTTAAATTGTCCTAAAGTTTCATCCACAAATTACCTCCAATCCCCTTGCATATAAGGATTCATCACCGTTCTGGATTGTTTCCTTTGAGGCTGTGCTGTCTGAGATCTTCTTGGAGCAGGAGAAGGGGCATGTCTTGGTGTTGGCTGCTCTAAAGAGCCTTCAACTTTAAGTTTTTCCAGACGCTCTTCTAAGATATCGACTTCTCGATTAAGGTTTATTCCTGCCGAAATCAGGCCTTGTAAAGCAGCATAAGCATAGACCCTACAGTCCAAGGCTTCATTTCTTGCCTTTTCGCTTTTTTGCCATTCAATGCGCTTGAAGCCTTTAAAATATTTGATGACTTTTCTTTCAGCGGTTAGCTGGTCAAAATATTCCCGATCAAGGTTTTTGTGAAAGTGTGTTGCACCAGCACCCGATGCTTCAGGACCGGATTTTTTAAACCGTGCCGTGATAATATCTTTTGCTGCATCAACACCAACAATATAGAGATTGATCTGTCCTTTGTTGTTTCTACTTGGACGGCGCGGCCATACTGCACGCCATCCCGCTTGCCCCTTAATCCCCCAGATACGTCGTCCCTCACGGGGGCGGACATAATTATAAACCGCTTGTGTGTGTCCACCACCGGTATCAATACAAGCAGCCGTTATCCTGATGCCATCTTTATAGCCTGGATGTGGCCAGCGTCTTGTAAGGTATTCATCCAGCTGGTCCCATACTTCAAAAGAAGAGGGATCACCAAGGATGACCTGATAATCAATATGCCAGCTTTCTTCACTGCGTCCCCATCCAACCACTTCAAGTTCTAAGCGGTCATTTTGCACATCAATGCCTGCTGTCAACACGACGGCTTGTTCTGGTGCCAATGGATAATCTTCGCGTTTTGCATAGAGGCTATCAGGGTCAACAACTTCGCCTGTTCTGTCTTCCCATGGCTCTCCAAGCACTGTGTTGACAAAAGGCTGCAAAAGTGCCGGATCATCCTTGGCATCTAAAAACTCTCTTGCGCATTCCCCCCAAGTAAGCCAAGGTGAATAGAGTGCCGAAATATGGTAAGAACGCAAATTCGGTCTGCTTGATTCACTGGTTGGCACCCAGCACGCACCTCTTTCTTCACTCATGAGATCTGTTTTTCTGTGCTCTGCATGTTCATGACCACAATGTGCACAAACAAACACAGCTTTTTCGGGGGCGCCTTTTGGCCACTTAATTTGTGACCAAACAATGGGCTGTAGAACACCACATGCATCACAAGGGACATTGTAATATCGTTGGTCTCCTAGCACGAAATCTTTGGCGATACGGCTTGTGTCACGGTGGGTCGGTGTGGACAATTTAAAAATCTTTCTCTGCACAAAGGTTGAGGTCCGCTTTTCGGCAATCATCACCGGATCACCTTCGTTATCCACACTGAGAGGATAGGCATCCACCTCATCTAAAATCAGATAACGAATAGGCATGGAACGCAAACCAGCTGCACTGTTTGCTCCTGTAAGCATCAATGCCCCACCATCAAACTCTTTCGAAAACATTGTATTACCGCTGTCGCGTGCCCGCGCTGGGGCAATGCGTTCGCTTAAAGCAGGGCTTGCCATAATCATTGGGTCAAGACGGGTTTTTGATAATTTCTTCGCTGTCTCAACCGTTGGCATCACATAAAGGGCGGGTCCCGGACTATAATGAATGGCATAACCGCAAAAGTTCAATCCTGCTTCTGACATGCCAATCTGCGCCCCTTTCATGACAATGGTTGTTTCAATTGGCACGTAAGAGGAAAGGTTATCCATGATTTCACGCAAATAAGGGGTACGCTTTGTCCTCCAAAGCCCAGGCTCAGCACTTGCTACGGTGCTAAGATACCTATTCTTGTCCGCCCATTGCGAAACCGTGTACGGTGGGTCTGGTTGTCGTGCGTCATTGGCATTGGCGAAAAATTCTTCGACTGCATTTTCATCCATTATTCGTTTCTTGCAAGTGCTCTAACTCTGGAGAATGAGGATCATGAAAAGGCACTGGAATATTAACCGCCTCAAGCAAAGCGGTTCTCATAGTATAATCAATAGCACCAATAAGGCTGGCCGCATCACATCCAACTTGTGCAGCAATGCTTGCACCAAAACGATGAGGAAAATTCAACATAGCATCACGGTGCGCTCTTCCAAACTCACGCGCTGCCTTTTTCATTTCTTCTCGATCAACAGTGGTTTCGCGTAGTCGTTCAAGGGCAATCTTTTCGCTTTCAAGCGCAACTTGCATCCGCTCCAGTTTTATCTTGTATTCATTGGCTCCATCTGTGGAGGCTTGTTTGATCTTTGTTCGCGGTTGTCCATCAGGCGCTAAAAGTGAAGCAGGGCGCTTTGTTGGATTCTCATTCCAGATGCTTGTGGCAAGGGCTTCATTGACAGAACCATCTTCAAAAAGAGCCGCATCAAATTTACCTGTCTTTATCCGAGAAACCACCGCATTATGTGAAACACCCATCTTTTTTGCAAACGCACGAACCGATAGACCCTTACGCGTTTTCTTATTCATAGTTGCTCCTTGCCTTGATTTTTTTCTCATCTTGAGGAACGGGGCTTTCGGCGTACCAAGAAAGAAAGCTTTACATCACGAACTGAAAAACGGGCTTCAATGCGATAAGGAGACATTTTACATATCATACTGTACACACTAAAATCATTATTTATCAATAAGTTAAGTGTACAATGTACAGTCAATTTGAAAATTCTGTCGCTAGCGATAGTTCGCGCTCGCCTGCCCCGCAACGAAGCCAACCCGCCGGGAAGTACCTTTTGCATTGATTTTATTGTATTTTTTCTGGAATAGGAGAGGCATAATTGGCAATCTTCTTTAAATTAATATCCTCCCTACTCTGAAAGCAGGGAAGATGAGATCATATTTTAAATCTAAGCAGCTTTTACGACAGATCTTGCTAAAACGCGCTTAGCTTCTTTTGTAACTGATTTGTAATGATCAAGCTCTTTTTCGATTTCATCTATTTTTAAAAGACGACCAAAGATAATACCCATGATTTTAGGATAATTTGTCAAAACATATTGGCGAAGATAGTTAAAATCATCAAAGCGTGTATCATTATCATAATCAACAGATTGGCTTTTTAGTTTCTTTTCACATTCAATAAAGTAGCGTCGAGCCTGTCTACCTTTCTCATTACGTTCCACCATTGAGAGCTCTTTCGCCATGTCTAAAGTGATGTGATATTCTTTGCTGATAACATTTTTACGTTTCTCATTTTTGAGAAACGTAAAACCATAATCTTGATTTTCCAAAAATCCATATTCTTTAATACGGCGTACAATCCAATCTGCAAATTTAGAGTTGACTTCTAAGAACATATATAATTCACGTGCATTAACAGTTTGCACAGTTTCTTGTCCAACAGCTTGTTCTGATATTTTAATTAGAGTGTTCATCTTATTAGTCCTTTGTTTTATAAGTTAAAGTATCCAGGGCTAAAACAACCGAACTAATACAGTCCTTCGTATCTTTAGGTTACCCTTGGACATACACACGAAGACCCTGGACAAAATTTCTTATGATGGGCAACAGATCTTTCGGGATACTGTTGAACCGATTAGTTACGAGGTGTTTTAAGCCTGCCAATCAGACTATAGCTGTTCACAGAAACTGTCAATTATTTTTTGAAAAATCCTAAAAGTAATAACACTCAACAAAGAATGCCGGGTGCTAGAAAACACGGTGCATAGTCCGTCGTCACGCTTTTCCCAAAAGGGTATTGTATAGCGTAACTACACCCGACGAGATCATTATATGCGACGAGCATAGAATGAGTCAAAGCCTTTAATATGCGGAAAATAAACTGTTTCGGCAATCTATCCGCTATGCATCTAAGGTGTTTTCTAGGCACCTAATTTAACGATATATGTTTTCTGTGAATCTTGTCAAGAAAGAAAATCCTATTGTATAGCACATAAACATAGCTTAAGAACATTATTTAGCTTTCTTATTGGCGGCATATTCTTGACGAGCAAGTTGGTGCTGTATGTTGGCAATTAATCTTTCATTGGCTTCTTTTACAATAGCACTTGCAATTTCTGGCTTGGACATCACTCCAGCAATTGAGGGTCCCTCTTGTTTTGCAATAGGGAATTGATCTCCATCCGCTCTTTGAAACACATTCCCATTCAGCTTTTTTAATTCAACACGCTTTGGAAAACTCCCACCTTTGATAAAAGCATGGGGTAAGATTTCTTTTTTTCCAAACATTGTGTAAGTTACGCCGCGTTTTGTTTCTCTTGCTTGAAAAAATTTAAGAGGTATCGGTGTTCCAGAACCAATGATATCTGTCTCGAGAAGCTTTGCTGTAGCCTTTCCTTTAATATAAACGCCTTTTTTGACACGCTTTGATTGGGCAGATGTAACATCGGCAACTTGTTTTTCTGCAAAGCGTTCGACTTGTTTTGCAGAGGTATTTACAGCATTACGCAAAGCCCAATTAAGGCGTGGTGCTTGAAGACTGGTGAAGGTATCCTTCACCTGTTGAAGATACCATTTTTGGTGGATGATTAACTTCAACTTCTAAGCCTTTTTGGGGGTAGGTGTTGATGACTTAGAAGCTTTAGATGCTTTTGGCTGTTCGAGTGGAATTTCCTTTGTCACTGGTTCAGACGATGTTTGTACGGCTTCTTGTTTTATCTGCTTAATTTGTTCAACTGCCTTATCTGTTTTTGCTGTTGTCTTGACTCCAATAAAAGGTTTTACAGCATTAGCGCGCTTGAGACGTGCGTAGACTTGATTGGAAACTTCAACAAATGGATTATTGGGTGTTGATGGTTCAAAGCGAACAGTGCTTTTATTGTCTCCAACAACACACATTGGCTTAGTGATGACAGCTTTCATCATTGCTCCTTTTGAGTCATAATTAATGACATCATTAGTCAAATATTGATTTTTATTCTGTGAAAAATTGATTAGCCAGAATTACCCAGAAAACGGGGCTTTCTAGCCACGTTTCAAGTTCATATTTTACTGAATTTTTGAGGATATTTTTGAATTTTAGACACAATACGACTAGTGCAGTGGCGTCATTAAATATGATTTTTTACACTATGTCAACAAAAAAATCATGATCTTGTATTTTTTTTATTTTTTTACCTAAATATGGTGTTTTAAAAGATATTCTTTATTTTCCTTAAATACAACATTTATGTTGTATTGAAACATTTTAGATGTTATATTATTATAATGAATAGTCAAGAATTGAAAAGATATCTTATAAAGCATGGTTGCAGTTTTACTTCAGGGAAAGGTGGACATTTGCTTGTAAAGCGCGGTTCTAAAAAGTCCGTTTTACCTATGCATGGTACGCGAAAAGAATTAGGAACAGGATTAGTCCAGAAGATTCTTAAAGATCTTGACCTAAAATAAGCCTGAATATGGAGGTGTAAATGAAATATGCAATCAAATTTATCAAAGATGACAATGATACTCTTCTAGTCGTCTCTAAAGACTTTCAGGAATTTATTACCTATGGTAACGATGAAAAAGAGGCTTTGGAACAGGCTAAAAATGCACTTTTAACAGTCATTATGGGGCGTTTTCAAGATCGTGAACCTATACCCTTTGGACATCGTGATATTGCCTATCCTTTTGTTGAAGTATCTTCATTGGTGACTTTAAAAATTGCAATACATAACGCTATGGTTGAAAAAAACTTACGCAAAGCTGATCTCGTACGTCTTTTAAAACTTCATCCAATACAAATTGACCGATTGTTGGATTTAAACCACGCAACCAAATTAGATGCCTTAGAATCCACTCTCAGTGCTCTTGGAAAAGAGGTTGCCATTAATATCCAAGACGCCGCTTGAAAACTACCGGTTTTGCGTAAAATGTTTATAAAGCGCATTTAGAACAATGCGCAATGAAGGCACAAGATGCGGTAGTGATTGATCTTCTATGACAAGATACTGTAATGCGGCATGAAGGTTATATTGACGGTGTAAACATTGAGCTTCTTGAACAACATCTTTTACAACTAAAAGATGTTCTGTTGCTATCTGTACCCATTTCTCTCTTGCTCCGTTATCAGAAGTTGTAGGCATTTCATCATAAATTGCATTAGGCAATCCTTTTGCACATAGGTAATTGTTTTTCACTTCAAGATATTTTTGCGCAGCATCATATTGGTCTTGATTGATTTCGCCTTGCAAATAAAGCCGCCCAATATAGGTACTGGAAAGTGGATTTTTAGCCTCTTCTATGGTCAAACAGAAGCGTTTGGCACGCATTTCAATTGCCAATTTATCCATGGGTTCATGCGGTGTTTTTGCTCGTGAGATGCGTCCATTTGGTTCTCTGATGCATCCTTTAATCCGAGGACGTCCGCGTTTTGTACGTTTTTTTCTCTTTGTCATATGTTATCAATCAGAATGGGACGCTATCGTTAAGAGCTGTTCTATAATCTTGAGCACCTGAAGCGATAGCATAATTTTGAGAAGTAATGGGTGAAGGGGTAGGGGATGCTGATTGCTCTTTCTTCGCATCAAGCAAATACAACTCGCCTTTGAATTGTGGTAAGACAATCTCTGTTGTGTAACGGTCATGCCCATTTTTATCTTGCCATTTGCGTGTCTGTAATTTTCCTTCTATGTAAACCTTTGAACCTTTGTTTAGATATTGAAGTGCAATTTTTGCCAAATGTGGATTAAAAATCACCACGGAATGCCATTCTGTTTTCTCTACTTTTTGATTGGTCCTTTTATCTGTATAGCTCTCAGAAGTCGCTATACTAAAATTGACTATTTCTGCTCCAGAATTCATTGTTTTGCTTTTGGGATCAGCACCAAGGCGCCCGATTAACGTCACTTTATTTAGCATATTTGTAGCCCCATTAGATTTGCAATTTATACATGAAAAATCTTAGCATAATTTGCGTATTTATTCAATTATTTCAGTTTGTTAATAACAGTTTTTTTAAGTATTACATTATAATATTATTTGACAAATTATTCATCAAAAAACCATGTCGCACAAATGGCACGGCTTTCTTATTTCTGCTTTTAATTTTTCAATGAATATCATTTTATTAAGAGTCTGTATCAAACTTTTTTGTTCGATTTATTGTTGACTATCGAACCTTTTTGTGCGATATTCATTTTATGCAGAAAGGGGAGGCTAAATGAAACGAGAAGCACTGCTTAGAGAATTACGTAAAGAAGCCAGAAAAAGAGGCATTCATTATAGTGAAGCTCCTGATGCAGGTAAAGGGTCACATTATTTGGTAACTTTTGGAGACAAGACAACCGTTATAAAATCTGGTGAATTGACCCCACTTTACGTGAAAATAATAAAAAAGCAGTTGGGGGTATGAGTTATTCTCTCAACAGCTTTAAATTTTCGTTTCAAAAGCATTTCGATTATGGCGAGGAGACCTAAACATGGAATACACTTATCAAGCAAAACTGGAATCTGATCCAGATGGTGGTTTTATTGTAACCTTTCCAGATGTACCAGAAGCAATAACAGCTGGAGAAAATAGAGCAGAGGCATTAGAGAATGCTGTTGAAGCTTTAGGGTTAGCATTACGGAGCTATCCTATGCGCGGTTTACCTTTACCAGTACCACAGCAATATAAAGGTCTTGTAAAGGTCACGGTAGATGCTTGGAATGCTCTTAAACTTGCAGTGGTAGAAGCCTTTAATGAAGCGAATATCACAAAAACAGAATTGGCTAATCGTTTGGGTAAAAAAGAAACAGAAGCAAGACGCATTCTTGATCCCAATTATCCAACTAAGCTTCAAACACTAGAGCAAACACTGAGCGTTCTTGGCAAGCAAGTCGTTATTACAATCAAAAACGCGGCGTGAAACATCCTCTCCACTCTGAAAGTGGAGAAGATGAGATCATATTTTAAACTAAGCAGCTTTTACGACAGATCTTGCTAAAACGCGCTTAGCTTCTTTTGTAACTGATTTGTAATGATCAAGCTCTTTTTCGATTTCATCTATTTTTAAAAGACGACCAAAGATAATACCCATGATTTTAGGATAATTTGTCAAAACATATTGGCGAAGATAGTTAAAATCATCAAAGCGTGTATCATTATCATAATCAACAGATTGGCTTTTTAGTTTCTTCTCACACTCAATAAAATAACGGCGTGCTTGACGTCCTTTCTCGTTACGTTCAACCATGGAAAGCTCTTTTGCCATGTCTAGAGTGATGTGATATTCTGTACTTGGACGACCGCCTTGGAGGTTTTCGCCAAAATTGGCGAAAACTATATAATCCTGATTTTTGAGAAAGCTGTATTTGTTAATACGGTCTTTAATCCAATTGGAAAAGTCTCGTTTTACTTCCAAAAACACATGTAATTCACGCGCATTTACTGCTTGAACTGTTTCTTGATCAATCGTTTGTTCTGTAATTTCTATGAGAGTGTTCATGTGAACTCCTGTTCGATTAGACGTTTTTGATTGACACTCAATAAAGAATGCCGGGTGCTCAAAAACACGGCGAACAGTCCGTCGTTACGCTTTCCCCATAAAGGGTATTGTATAGCGCAACTACACCCGACAATGCCATTATATGCGTGTAACATACAATGAGTCAAAGCCTTTAATGTGCGGAAGAAAAATTGTGTCGGCAATCTATCCGCTGTTCGTTTAAGGTGTTTTTGAGGCACCTAATATCGAAAATATACATTACAGGAATAATGTCAAGCGGCTTCCGATAGTTTTTTATGCTCTTGTTGATTTCATCTATGAACGTTGAGAAGAGACAACGTAATCTGAACAGTTTTATAAAATCGGAAATTTTACTATGGTTTTTTAATGGAGCACTGTAGTGTGTAAATAGATATGTTTATTAAACTGCGTGTATGTAACATAAGAAACAATACACAAACTAAAAAGGAATACCAAAGAGCAATATCTGAGTACCAAAGTACAGTATCCAATGAAAAAGAAAGCTTATGCTCCACGTACTTAGAAATAATAGGTAAAGAGATCGTTTCTTTATAACTACTTGGGAAAATTAAAACGACAAGCGCTACACTTATTAGCTTTAAAAGTCGGTGCATATATTGTTGTAAATCACGTGTTAGTTTCACCCAACCTGTTGTATTTCCGCATTTGTATTTTGGGTTGTTTTGCAACTCAGAAGGAATATTGGAATTGCATAAAATTGCAAAAACCGTTGTGACTATTACCAAAGAAACAGATGCGAATGTCAAAATACTCTGAATAAAGTAAAGATTTTTTTTAATTCCTAAAAAACATATAAATATAAAAGTTATAATGCCAAACAAGGCTCTTAGCTGCTTATCTGTAAACATATTTATTTCCTGCGGTTTTCGATAATTTTTTGATCTCTTTATTGATCTCGTCTATAAGAGGTTCGTAATTGAGAACGCTTTTCGGAATACCACCCCCATAAACCCAAGCTTTTACTTGCGCTTTGGTACTAAAATCTGCATTTTCTGGTGTGGTATAATACTGTCCGCCATCAAACTTTTCACACTCTCTTGTGCCGTCTTCATATTCGTAGAGGTTGTAAAAATACTCCTCTGCTCCGTCTCCCCAAGGAACATAACCAACAGCTGTCGCAACAAACTCTTTTTGCATTGGCTGTTTACGCTTTTTTAAGAACAGGTCTTTTAATATTTTCATGTTTTTAGTCCATAATTTTACCAATTGGTCTATTTACCTAAAATTTGACTGTACAGAGCGTTTTATATTGCAGATATGGTTTTCATCGTAAAATCTTTAAATCGCTTTGTATGGTATCTTTTTGTCGATTTAAATACATATCCAATCCCAAAATGATCAGCACTTTTCACTATTTTGCTAACTTGCAATGTTTTTCACTGCTCCCCCAAGACCATTTAAAGTTTCTTCAAGCTCTTGCTTGTGAACAAGCGTTAGTGGTCGAAAATGCTCTTTCGTTGTTTTTTCTTTGAGTGCTTTCTCACGTGTGTTTTCAATTGCTCTACGTACACTTTCGGCTTTTGAAAGAAGGGTATTTTCTAGTGTCTGGCAATAAGTTAAAAGCTCTCCACAAGTTGGCATAAATGTTTTTGATATCCCAATTGCTTGACCAGTTACGATATCTTCGACGCCCTTTTTCAGAGCATATGCTGAAATCCGTTCCAGCATCATGCTATAGGATAGGACAACAGCTTTGGAATCTGTGTTCGCAGGGACTCTCATGCTTGAGAGTAGGAAAGAAGCTTGCTCAATTTGCTTAACTGAAGCTTTCACAGAGAGCAACGCTTGTAGACGATTGCAAGCATCTAAGGTTTGCGCTTCCTCCTGTTTCGTCAATGTATTCCCAGCTTTCAGCGTCAATGGATACCCCGGACTGATCATTTCCATAATCTTCTCTAGATGAGAGATGATCTCTGAGTTCGTTGAAGCCTTCTGCAAGCTGTTCTGTGAAAGTTTTCTGAGTGAATTTTCCATGATAACCTCTAGGTGTTTGTGTTTGTTTCTTGGATAGCGCTCCGTACTCTGGATGTATAATCCAGTTTCGCCATGTCGCCGGCCAATCTGTTTTGTTTGCATTTGCTCCGGATTTTGCCAGCCAAAAATTTCTGAACCGTTCGACTTCTAACAGCGCCTCATCATGGGTTAAGCCTTTATCGATTGCGTATTGCAAATTAGGTTTGAAATCATCTGGCAATCGACAACCGCGATTAGCTTGCGCTCGTTTTGCTTTTTTGGGAACGTTCTCTTGCTCGTGAATGGGAGGTTGGTTGTCTACACCCGTTGTGATTTGCTCTGATGTGGTCTCAACAGCAGCAACCTCTGTTGGCTCATGAACCTGTTCGTTTGTTTCTAAACTTTCAGAACCAATTTCTTTTTTTGCTAAAACGATAGTTTTAGTTTTTTTATTATATATGTTTGTATTGTTTGTATTGTTTGTTATAGCATCACAAGCATCATGCTTAGCATTATGCTTAGCGTCATTAGCATTATCACAAGCATCATGCTTAATATTACAAGCATCTTTTGTATTTTTATCCCATCTTGCCTTCGCTGCCTTCTGCGCTCTCTCTGAAAACTTATTCAAATTCTCATTAGAGTTGTTGAGTTCCTCTTCAACCTGTAAACTCCATAAACGACCGTCTTCTAAACGTGTCAGTTTCTCATCACTCAATAAAAAATCTAGCGCTTTATTAAAAGCTTTTACTGAACAACCAGAAATGCGTGCTAATATAGAGGCATTCTCAAGAATTGGCTGTCTCTTCTTATACATAAGCAATATCAACATCATATAAGTCGATATTTGATGCGACGTCATTCCACTAGCATCAGATACCCAATCAGAAGGAAAACAACGAACCCAAGCTAACTTAGTTGACATATTTCCCCTCCTGTTCTTTATTATTATTTAGATCTTCATTGAAGTTATTGAGTTCCTCCTCAACTTGTGAACTCCACAAACGACCATCTTCTAAACGTATGATGACTCCAACCCTCAATAAATAATCTAACGCCTTTTCAAATCTTTTTACTGAACATTTAGTAAGATAAGAGAATCCTTGTGAATTATTTATAAGAGGTTCGCCAGTGTAGAGCATTTGCAAACGCAACCTGAGATAAACATTGCATTCAATCGCTGGTAACAAAACAATATCAAGAAGACACTTCTCTACATTAATTGTTACAAACTTATTTCTATTGGACATCCCCAATCTCCTTTCCTTTAACTAAATATAAAATTGCTAAAGCATCTGCTTCGTTGTCGTCTTTAGGCGTATGTCCTTTTGCACATACCGCCTTAATCATTTCTTCTTTTGAGGCGTTGCCTTTTCCTGTCGTCGCCTTCTTAATTGTGCCAACAGGAATGCCTTCATATGGTATCTGATGATGTTCACACCACGCTGTTAAGGTTGCTAGAAAGCCCCCATAAATATGAGAAGCGTCTGTACCCACATGCCGGCGCACCTCTTCAAAATACACCGCGTCAATTTCATCAACAGATCTCTTTAGTTCAGTAAGCCACCGTTTAAAGCGTAAATAACGCATACCACCGCCTTCAAAACGGCGTGATTGAAAATCTTCTGTATCGCTTGTTATGTGACCATCCGCACCGCATATCGCCCAGCCTGTCTTAGTCCCTAGATCAAGGCAAAGAATTGTATGAGACATCTAAATCACCAGTACCTACTTCTCATTAATCTTGTGCTTTAAACTCTCAATCTCAGCATCTAATTCCTTAAGAATTTTCTTCTTTTTTATGACGGGTTGAGCAGAAGTATACACTATGTAAATCGGCGCAACTAAAAGTATAAAAACCATCATTGCAATAAAAAACACTGCATTTATTGATATGAATAAGTAGAGTACTAATTCACCTAGATTCATGTTCCCACCCCATTCTTGAAGATATGGATTTTCAAATCGTGTAAAATTTTATGTTTTTTCGAAATGATCTCACGGAGTTTATCGTTCTTTTTGTCTAATATTTCCGAGACAACAAAGGAGATTATAAGTAAATCAAAGATCACAAATGCAATACCCAAAGCTATCGCTGTCACACTCATCTTTTTTCCCTCACTTTCTTTTCTTCTTATGAGGCGGCGTTTTTACTGCACCTTCACGCTGCTTAAGCTCTTGTTTTAGTCTTTCAATTTCCTCGTCACGTGATTGAACATCTGCTTTTAGTGCCATCACTACTTCACTTACATCTTTGAACGCCTTTTCATGTTCTTCAGTCCTTTGTTGTAGTTCTTTTATCGCTCTATCGCGTTCTTTAATTGCAATATTCAGATCACTAGTTCTCTTTGCCACGTCCTTTGAAGATGCACTTCTTGACCACGCGTATTCTTCATCAAGAGTTTTTATGCTGCTTTTTAAAGTCAAGACCTGCTCTTTAAGAACTTTGACTTTGTTGCGATAATAAAATGCAACACGCAACATCGCTCCGCATACAAGCAAAGCTCCCAAAACTACCAAGCCCGCTATTAAAATCTCATTCGAACTCATTCTGATCTCCATTCTTTGCTTTTAGGGCGGTCATCTCGGCCAATCCGTTTTGCCTCGCATTCCATTAAAAAAAGAATGCAACAAGCCGCATGTGCCAAGTGTGATAAATTACTCTCGCCATCCTTATTCTCTCCACCAAACCATGCTAATAAATGACGTAAAGAAGCTCCATACAAACGGCTCCAATTCATGCCATGACGCCAATTGCTTGCACCGTATTTGTTTGCTCCAAGCTCTAAAACTCTACCGATTTCAATCAGTGTCAACGGTGGAATAAGATCAACACGCGGTTTACCAATGTCATTCTTATGTGCTTTAAAAACCATGATTGTCCCCCCTTAAGGCTCTACGTATTTATATGTGTGCTATGACAGAGCGTGTTGTGATTGCTTGTCTTGAAAAAATGTTTATGAAAAAGTATCCTCCCAACGATTCTAAAAAAGTGGGGGGAGTTATGATGCAAGAATGGGTAGTTGATAAGGTTGTATTTTTATTGCACCGGATAAATGATAGTGCTGTATTTTTGCTGCACTGGATAAGTGATAATCTTACGATTGCTCCTATCATTGCTACGATAGTTACTGGAATGGTGACACTTTTTGTGCAACAACGAAGCTTAAAAAAACAACTTAAAATCTTCCAACGACAAACTATAGCATCAGAAATCCAGACAGCTATTCTATTAGAAGATAAAAAAGCACGGGATTTGGGACCATATTTAAAATTGAAGGCAATATTCCTCCCACAAGAATATAAAGGTACTCCCCATGTTAAGGTAAAGCTGTGCATTAAAAATCTTACGACACAAGATATGATGATAAAGAATATACGCATATCGAAAAACAGTCCCTTTAAGTTTGTTAAAAACGCTTGTCCTTTTACTCAATGGAAATTTGAGTCTTCGGAGGGGCACCTCGTTATTAAAAGGACAACGCCCAAACTCATTGCGTTATGTCCCGAAAATATAAAATCAAATGCTTCATCAGAGTATGCTTTAAATTTTTTTATTATATCCGCTAAACGCTGTACTTTTTTAGATTTCATGATTACCTGCCGTAAGCCTAATTCTCGCAACATTGCAAATTTTACACTTGAACACACTTCAATTGTTAATCCAGAGGAAACATTCACCGTTCATTTTTGGGCTTCATATCCACGTTTAAAAGAGACTTATTATGAAGTTAATCCCAAAGATCCGCTTTTAATTAACGACCCTCATTTTTGGGATTAATGACACCAGAATTAAAAAACTTCTCCTGCAAAAACAAAATCCGTCAATCTGGGTTCTTCTTTTTTGTTGATTAAATAATTGATTTTATTATTTAATTCATCAATAACTCTCATCTGTAAATCCAATTTTAATCTTTGTTTATGCAGCGTTTTATTTTTTTGCTTAATTAAAGTGGATAGGTTTTCAAGTACTACTTGCTGTTGTTCAATTGACTTATCTCGCTCTGCAAGAGTGGCTTCATGCCATTTCATCCAACTATCAAATTTTGACTTATGCCATTCTTCTCGTTTTTTAAGAATTGTTGTGTGAGTTTCGTGTCGTTTCACAAGATCTTCTACGCTACAGTCACGATATGGTATTTGTATGAATTCTTTCACAAACTTATCTCCATTCTCAATTTTCGTATTACAACCTATTAATCTACAAATCCGTGTGTAGATCTTCTTCAATATTCCGTTTCTCATGATCTTTCTTCTTTAAGAGTGTGAATGGTGCTGTTGATGTTTGTTATTTTCTTCATATTGGGGCTTCGTCATTTCATTATGTTCACATGGCTTCATGCAAACAGTGGAACCCTTGACAAAAGAAGGCGTTGCTTTTTTTTGTATTGCAGTAGTAAAATTTTCTTGATACCAATCACTAGGACTTACATAATTATCCGTAATCTTTGCTATTTGCTTTATTATCCTAGGCTGAGGAAATCTCTTCTTATTTATGTAACGCGCTATTGATGTCTGTGTAACACCTATAGAGGCTGCAAACTCAGCGTAAGTAATATTATTCTTCAATAAATATGATTTTAGCTTAAACATTCCCAAATCATACCATAGTGGTATTTTTAATGCAAGAGATTTTTACCGTATTGGTATTTGAAAGATAAAATTTTTTTTATAGGATAAGAATCATGAATAACTTAAAATTTTTCAGAGAGAAAATGGGCTTAAGCTCTAAAAAGTTAGCTGAATTAGCAGGTACGAGTCAACCACAGATTTTTCGCTTAGAAAATGGTCATCGGAAATTAACAAAAGAATGGGCTATACGTTTAGCACCTCACTTATCCGTTACCCCTAAACAATTGATGTTTTCAGAACAGGAGACAAATAACTTAGATGCACAAATAGAAGATATGCTCGAACATCTAAGTTATGATAACAAAGTTAAACTTCTTGATCTTCTTTCTTCATTTTATCAAGAAAAGAAATAATAAATTTCTTTTTTTCATCCTCTGTTAATTTTTTCCAAAACGCTAATATTTTTTCATCAATCAATAGATTTTTATCCATTATTTCACCCCTTCCAAATATAAAATAAAAAAAATAACCATTTTGGTATTGACTCAATATTACCATAATGGTATAAACATCTCATAAACCACGCACAAACAATTGCCAAGAGGCGTTAGGGAGGAGAAATTATGGAAAATCCAATTCTTATAAATTCCAATGAAATTTTATTAGTTGCCTACGATAAAGATCAACACATTGCAGAGTCTGGACCACTTGATGCAAGCCAAATTCTAAGCATTGTTGATGAGGTAGATGATGCAATCCAAATCTTTCGTATAAATCCTTCTGAGAATAATTGTGAAGATATTTCTGAAGAGATTGCAGACGCATATGTAGAAGCAAATATCGAACATCTCCATGAGGATAGTAAGGTTCATTACTTTGTACGTGAAAGTGATGCTTACCACGATCTTTTATCTGATTTAGCAAAAGAAAAATATAATGATGCAATGTACGGTACCTATGAACAACAACACCGTTTGCGCCCATGTGATGTGCTTTAAATTCTGAAGGGCGCATTTAAAAGCGCCCCCTTTTTCCCATCAATAATTGATTAGAGTAAACTCATGAACACACATGACACTAATAAAGATAGTGAAGGATATCTCACGCCTGAAAACGAGGTAGACAACAAAATCGGTTATGTCCAAATGGTCAATGCCCATGTAATGCATAGGTACTTACATTTGAAACAAGATTTTTCCACTTGGTTTAATGATTGTGTTGAAAAGCTTGATCTAAAAGAAGGCATGGATTTTGTTTTTACAAAACAAGAATGGAACAGACAGAAGATTTGTCCAAAATCTGAAATAGAAACAGATAAAACCGATAATCATTATTTCAAAATTCACGCAGCAAGGAAAATTGCTCAAGCAGAACGTCATAGAAACTATGGCAGAATATTATACCAAAACTTATGTTTTTCTTAATTAAGGGGGTGAGGATGCGAAACTTTATTACAATACCTGAAAACAATTTTCAAAACACAACTGTTCCAACCATGTCTAGTCGTGAAATTGCAGAATTGTGTAGTAAACAACATAAACACGTTATGCGTGATATTAAGCAAATGCTTGAAGAGTTGCACTCTAAAAGTACTGAGCCCAAATTTGGGCTGAGTGAATTTGTAGGTTTTTACAAAGATTCAACTGGTCGCACTCTCCCTTGTTACAACCTTCCTAAACGTGAATGCCTCATTTTAGTTTCGGGTTACAGTATGACATTACGTGCTAGGATTATAGACCGTTGGCAAGAATTGGAAAAGCAAGCAGTAACACCACAAATCGACTACTCAAGTCCAAAGGCTATGATTGGCTTTTTGAATTACCTACAAGGTCAAATAGATCAAAAAGACACCATCATTGAAGATTTAACACCTAAAGCCATGGCTCTTGAAAGCTTACAACGTCATGACGGACTCTTCGGTCTTACAGAAGCCGCTAAAATACTCGAGATGCAACCAAAACAGTTCATTCTCTTCTTACAGAAAAAAGGTTGGGTTTACAGACGAGTAGCAGGTGGAAATTTGCTTCCTTACCAAGACAAAATCCAAAAGAAACTTATGGATTGTCCAACCATCACACTTCAAACCGCAAGTGGAATAGAAAAAGTAATTCCTTGCGCAAAAATCACAGCAAAAGGAATTGGTGTGCTGTCTCAAGAGCTTAAAAGACAAACCATGCATTAAGAGGAGGTTATTATGATAAAAAAGAAATACGAATTGACTGATGAGACAATTAAAGTTGATAGAATAACGCTTTACCGTATCCGTGCATTAAAAGACTTTGGAGATGTTAAAAAAGGTGATCTTGGTGGCTGGGTAGAGAGTGAAAGAAATCTTAGCCATGATGACAATTGCTGGGTTGGTGGTGAGGCATGGGTTTATGAAAATGCCAAAGTTTATGAAAATGCTAAGGTTTATGATGATGCCGAAGTTTATAATAACGCAAAAGTTGGTGGTAATGCCATAGTAGCTGGCAAAACAGCATTTTATGGAAGTGATGCTATCTTAAGGTAGGGGGGCAATAAACCATGGAAAAGAAATACGAACTGACTGATGAAATAAAAGAATTTTATGATGCAAGAGCCGATAAAAGTAAAAAACTTTATCGCATACGTGCATTAAGAGATTTTAGAAATATTAAAAAAGGTTACTTAGGCGGCTATATACAAAAAGAAGACAACCTATCGCATGAAGGCGATTGTTGGGTTTGGCATAAAGCTATGGTTTATGGTGACGCTAAGATTTTCGGCAATGCACAAGTATTTGAACGCGCAAAAATTACAGGCAGGGCGCGTATTTATGAAAATGCAAAAGTTTGCGGTGAAGCATATGTTGAATATGATGCGCAAATTTACGGCAATGCACAAATTTATGGTGAGGCTCGAGTTTTGGGCCATGTTTATGGCAATGCCCGTGTCTATGGAGATGCTTATTTAAGTGATAAAGCGCACATTTCCGGAAATATGAAAATTCTAGATGGAGTATATATTTTCGATAATGTAAATATTTCTGGTAATCTTGAAATTCGTGGACGCAATTCAAACATCTGCGAAAGTGACTATTTAGCAAGCGATATAAGCTACATAAGCCGTTTCTAGCAACAAAAACAAAGATTTTAACACAAGCGTGATTCACGCCACGGGAGAATTGCGCTCAAATAGGAGGAAATCAAGATGAGTGAACTAAGTACCACACAAACGGAATTAGTGGAAACAACGAACAATTGTGAAAACAAACCTACAGCTATGGAGCTTATTTTAGAAAGAGCTTTAGACAATGATGTTGATCTGGATCGTCTCAAGCGTCTTCTTGAATTGCGAGAACAAGAGATAAAACGACAAGAGCGCCAAAACTTTGTCCGTGATCTTTCTGCTATGCAAATGGAATACAAAGATATCGAACAAAACGCCATTAATAAACATACAAAAAGCAAATACGCTACGCTTGATCAGTACATTGATGCTGTAAAGGAAGGGCTTGCAACATACAACTTTGCTTTGTTTGCTCGTATTAAAAATCAAACAGAAAAAAACATTACCATAGAAATAACTCTGTCTCATCCTTCAGGCAATCAAATCTCAACAGAAGGAACATTTCCAATTGACAATGCAGGCTCTAAAAATAACATACAATCAGTTGGTTCCACAATTACCTACGCACGGAGATACCTGTTAGGCATGCTTCTTAATGTAGCAAGTAAAGAAGACGATACAGATGGTCAAACGCAAGCCAAAGAAGACGATACAAATAATCAAAAAGTTTCCTCTAAACAGATAAAGCAAATCGAAGAATTAATCGAACAAACAGAATCGGATAAAAATAAGCTTCTCTCTTATGCAAAAGTAGAAAAGCTAACAGATATGTCTTGTGAAACAGCAGACGACGTTTTGAAAATATTAGAAAGCAAGCCAAGAATTCAAAGAGAAGGCGCACTAGAATATCTCCCACCACAAGAGAAAACATACGTTCCTATACAAGATGCCGAATATATTCACGTCCAAGATATCGAATATGCATCACAAGAACAAAGAACGGCGGTGTGATATGGAACAAAGAACAGCAGAATGGTTCCAAGCGCGCTTGGGTAAAGTCACCGCATCAAACATTTACAGCGTACTCAGTAAAACTACAAAAGGATTACCTACGAGCAAATATGAAGACTACAAAATCAAACTCATAACAGAGCGCTTAACAAGAGAAACAAGCCCCTATTATGAAACTGAAGATATGAGATGGGGTATCGAACATGAAGATAATGCCTTGAGAGAATATGGCTTCATTTATGATGCCGATATAACAAAGTGCGGCTTTATCCAACACCCCACAATAGAA
>NZ_JBHIMP010000131.1:0-1154 GCF_042194175.1 Bartonella sp. MR168JLCBS
TAACAAACAGCAGTGAAAATGTTGTGAAAGGGCTCATATGGCGGGTTTATGCTCCTATCCTAGGAATCGATAATAAATTACCATTGATTGCAAGTTATGAGGGTGGTAGCGCGCATTTTAACCTAGAACCAGGAAGCTATCTTGTTCATGTTTCCTTTGGTCATGCAAGTGCAGTGCACCATATAAGTTTACAAAGCGGACAGAGTCTTGTTAAAAATTTTAATCTTGATGCTGGTGGCGTGCTTTTAAATGCTACATTGCTGAACGGCACAATCAATGAAAAGGAGTTACGTTTCACTAGCTATGAGGATGAGAAAGAAAATGATGATACTGGTGTGATTTTATCAAATGTGAAACCTCTGTCAATTGTACGTTTGAAAGCTGGCCGCTATCATGTTGCTTCCCATTATGGTTCCATTAATGTTATTGTTCATTCAGATATCCAAGTGGATGCGGGTAAAATTACAGAAGTCACTCTTGAACATCAGGCAGCTCAAATTGTTTTTAAATTGGTACGGCAGGAAGGAGGGGAAGCACTTGCAGATACAAGCTGGTCTATCACCAATGATTCTGGTGATATCATTTACGAAACGGTTGGTGCTTATGTTTCACTCGTGTTAGCTGAGGGGAAGTATATTGCGATTGCTAAGAATAAGGATCAAATTTATCAAAAGGCTTTTTCGGTTGTGTCTGGCCATGATGAAGATATTAGTTTGGTGGCAAAAGTACAAAATATGCAACAAATTGATGAGGAAATGGATTAATGGTTGTGCATAGGCGTAAGCCATAATAGGAATTGGATAGAGGGTTTTGATTGTAGAAATTTCAACAGTTGGTGTGTTTTTTGCCGGTGCATTATCTTTTTTATCACCGTGTGTTTTGCCGTTAGTTCCTCCTTATTTATGCTATATGGCAGGTATTGGTATTGATGATTTTCGTTCAGAAAAGCATAACGAAAAAGTATTTATACGCTTAGCACTTTTATCTTCTGTTATTGCTTTTGTGCTTGGTTTTACAACCGTTTTTGTTGCTTTAGGTGCTAGTGCAAGCACAATTGGCAAGTTCATTGCTTATTATCGTGAGTGGTTTGTACTTACTGCTGGAATTATCATTATTATTTTTGGTTTGAATTTTTTGGGTCTTTTAAAGGTTGC
>NZ_JBHIMP010000132.1:0-1151 GCF_042194175.1 Bartonella sp. MR168JLCBS
ATTAGCAATGCCTACAAAGTTGTTATTACAATGCGGAGCACTATTGAAGTAGGAGAATGTATAGTGAATATACGGAATATGAAGAAGGATATCCAGATAATCACGCATGCATTATCCGATGTAGAAACGGCTTATCTCATTGATTTAGGTGCAGATATTGTAGTAACTGATGATGAAGAAATCGCAAATGGTATTATCGAGTATATAACTGGACAGAAATCTGTAAAAAATATGCACAATTATGAATTAAATTTACAGAAAACATAAATGAAAACAAAAAAACGGATACAACAGCATGAAAATGAAGCAATTGATATGGCCATTTATCGGTATCTTAGCAATGCTAGTATCTATCCGCATTCTTTATATAAAGCTCTCTGCCATTTCTTTCGGTGATGTACTGGAGCGCCTAAGCAATTTAAATGCACAACATTGGCTATTAGCCTGTTTGTGCTCTCTTTTAGCTTATGCTGCTCTTGCTGGATATGACCGAATTGCCTTGCAGCATCTAGGTCATAAGATCTCTTGGTTTTTTATTGCTCTATGTTCGTTTACTACCTATGCACTTTCCCACAATATTGGTGCTTCCATTTTTTCTGGTGCAGTCGTACGCTATCGCGCTTATAAAATGAAAGGATTAAGTGGAACAGAAATCGCGATATTAGTCGGTTTTTGCTCTTTTACTTTTGTAATAGGCACAATCTTACTCTTTGGGATCGTTTTGATTTTACAACCCGAAATCATCACTCTCATTCATGACGAGCTTCCTGAATGGCTTGGAACAATAATTGGTGCAATTTTACTCAGCTGTACAGCACTTTACATTTTTGGCAGCTGGCTTCAGTTAAAACCCTTACGCTTGGGAAAAAAAATTCAACTTTCCTATCCCCGGTTGAAAATTGTCATTCAACAGCTTCTCATCGGCCCCTTAGAGCTTTTAGGAGCAGCAGGAATTATATACGCTGTGCTCCCGCATAACACAGACGTTCACTTTATTTCTGTGCTTGGTGTTTTCCTGGCATCTTTCACTCTCACCCTTCTCTCCAACGCACCAGCTGGAGGAGTTGGAGTTCTTGAAGCTGTATTCATAACAGGCATGTCCAGTATAAATCCAACCGATGTTGTTGCAGCACTTATTGTGTTTAGAATGC
>NZ_JBHIMP010000133.1:0-1150 GCF_042194175.1 Bartonella sp. MR168JLCBS
TGCGTCCACGAAATTTGGAGCTGAACCAAATAATCATGTGTCACTTATTGATGCAGCTATGCCCGGTATGTTACCTGTTATTAACCAAGAGTGTGTTTGTCAAGCGGTTCGAACTGGTTTAGGATTAAAGGCTCACATTAATCTGAAATCTGTTTTTGATCGTAAAAATTATTTTTATCCAGATTTACCGCAGGGGTATCAGATTTCTCAATTTCGATATCCAATTGTAGGTGAGGGGAAGATCACTATATCTATTGGCCCGGATCCAAATGGCCAATTTGAAGATATTGAAATTGGGATTGAAAGGCTGCACCTTGAGCAGGACGCTGGGAAGTCTATACACGATCAACATCCAACAATGTCTTTTGTAGATCTTAACCGTTCTGGTGTCGCTCTTATGGAAATTGTTTCTAAACCGGATATGCGCTCATCGGATGAAGCCAAAGCCTATATGACGAAATTGCGTACAATTGTTCGTTATTTGGGTACCTGCGATGGCAATATGGATGAAGGCTCTATGCGTGCGGATGTTAACGTATCAGTTCGTCGTCCTGGTGAAAATTTTGGAACGCGATGTGAAATTAAAAATGTTAATTCTATTCGCTTTATTGGTCAAGCAATTGAATATGAGGCACGGCGTCAGATTGCGATTTTAGAAGATGGCGGTGTCATAGATCAAGAGACTCGGCTTTTTGATGCAGCTAAAGGTGAAACGCGCTCTATGCGTTCAAAGGAAGAGGCGCATGACTATCGTTATTTTCCTGATCCTGATCTTTTGCCATTGGAGTTTGATCAAGCATTTGTGGATGCTTTGGCTGTAGAGTTGCCGGAATTGCCTGATGATATAAAAGCACGTTTTATCAATAAAATGGGTTTAACTCCGTATGATGCTTCCATTCTTGTAGCAGAAAGAGCAATCGCTGATTATTTTGAAGAAGTGGCATGTGGGCGTGATGGAAAAATGGCTGCTAATTGGGTAATTAATGATCTTTTGGGTGCTTTAAATAAAGATAATTGTGCGATTGAAGAGACACCAGTGTCACCAAGCCAATTGGGAGCAATTATTGATCTCATTAAAGAAGGAACTATTTCTGGGAAAATTGCTAAGGATCTGTTTGAAATTATTTGGAATGAAGGTGGGGATCCACGT
>NZ_JBHIMP010000134.1:0-295 GCF_042194175.1 Bartonella sp. MR168JLCBS
ATTGGCATCAACGGCGATACCGATACCTAAAATAATACCAGCAATACCCGGTAGTGTGAGTGTAGCACCGAGAAGACTTAGCGCGGCAAATGTTAAAATAGTGTGTAATGCTAGCGCTATATTCGCAATGATACCCCAAATTCCATAGAGAAGAAAAATAAAAACTGTAACAAGAACAAAGCCAATAATGCCTGTGTAAAGTCCCATTTGAATAGCATCAGCACCAAGATTTGGACCTACAGTTCTCTCTTCAATCACCGTGAGTGGGGCGGGCAAGGAACCAGCGCGCAGGAGA
>NZ_JBHIMP010000134.1:328-1141 GCF_042194175.1 Bartonella sp. MR168JLCBS
AAATTTCCTGTAATTTGGCCTTGTCCGTTGGGAATAACACTGTTGATGATAGGAGCAGTCAAAACTTTGTTATCAAGAACGATTGCAAAAGGACGGTTAATATTTTGTCGTGTTATATCCGCAAATATTTTTGAACCAATAGAATTCATGGTGAATGAAATAATAGAACGTCCTGGCATTTGCGGATCAAAACCTGCACGGGCATCTTTTAGGACATTGCCATCCAAGGCGATTTGGTCATAAATTGCATAACGTTGTGTCTTATCAGTGTATCCAGGAAGGATTGAAACACCTGCGGGTAAGTTATTTATATCCACGTTGGAGGGCACAAGATGAAAGGTCATCTTAGCGGTTGTTCCTAAAAGATCGCGTAACTGCTTTGGGTCTTGTAGACCAGGCAATTGAACCATAATACGAGCAGTTCCTACTTTTTGGATGGCTGGTTCAGTAACACCAACCTGATCTATACGGCGACGGATGATTTCCAAGCTTTGCTCAATAGCATTACTGATACGTTCTTTCATACCAGCTTCGGTTAACATTATACGGAGAGTGTTATCTTGAGCACTGATCTTGATATCATTGGCTTTACTTCCAAAGCTGTTGTGTATAGGTGTGATCAATGTCTTCAAAGCAGAGAGTGCTTTTTCACTTTCTTTTGGATCGGAAATAAGAGCAACTACGCTATCTTCGAGGACACGAATGCTCGATGTACGGATTTGCTTTTCACGCAGTGTGTTACGCACATTGCTTAGAAGCATGTGTAGTTGATCCCTTTTTAGTGTTTTGGCCTCGACCTCGAGGAGGAGAGAA
>NZ_JBHIMP010000135.1:0-1131 GCF_042194175.1 Bartonella sp. MR168JLCBS
ACATTTTTTCTTTCTGCCAATGCCACAGCTTGCCCTGTAATATGGTGTACTTTACGAAGAGGAAGCCCTAATTCACGCAAAAGCCAATCAACAAAATCCGTAGGCTGTCGCATAACCCAAATCAGCTGCTTGTCTCATGCCTTTTTTATTAACTTCAAGATCCACCAATGATTCCTGTCATTGCTGCCAGTGATAATTCTAGACTCAAAGCACCATCAAACACATATTCCTTATCTTCCTGCCTATCTTTTGAAGAGGCAAAGGGTAATCCTTTCATCACCGTTAACAACCCAATCAATGCACCATTTATATATCCCTTTTTGGCACGCACAAGTTCGGCAGCATAAGGATTTCTCTTTTGCGGTATAATAGATGAACCCGTTGAAAGCATCCGATAAACGGATAAAATGAAATTGTGCACTTGACCAAAGGACAATTTCTTCTGCTAAGCATGAAAGATGCGTTGCACAAAGAACACCAGCGCTTAAAAATTCTAACGCACAATCACGATCTAAAACACTATCAATCGAATTCCGTTTTGATTCTTAAAAACGTAGCGTTTCTGCTGGCATAAAATGATTAATTGGAAAGCTTGTTCCTGCCAAAGCTACGGCTCCTTAAAGACGATTCATTCATTCTTTCAACCGCATCACGCATCCGCGATAAATCTCGACCAAACATTTCAACATAAGCCATCATATAATGACCAAATGTTACGGGTTGTGCCGGTTGTAAATGCGTAAACTGGCATAAAGGTATGGACATGTTGTTCTGCTTGAACAAGCAAGCTCTATCAATCCTTTTAAAGCTTGCACTATTTTTTGCATTGTATCACGCACCCACAAACGAAAATCAACAGCAACTTGATCATTGCGTGAACGTGCGGTATGCAAACGCCCTGCAATAGGACCAATTAATTCAGCCAGCCGCACTTCAATATTCATGTGAATATCTTTAAATTTTCGTGAAAAAACAAATGTGCCATTTTCAAGTTCTTGTCGAATAAGTTTTAAACTATGAACAATTTTTTCATAATCCGATTGTGAAATAATCCTCGTTTGTGCTAGCATCGTTGCATGAGCAAGTGAACCTTCATATCTTGTTGATGAGGCATTAGTTTTTTCTATAATT
>NZ_JBHIMP010000136.1:0-1125 GCF_042194175.1 Bartonella sp. MR168JLCBS
CGCAAGAAGATGCGGCTGGAAACGTTGCAAACACAACACCAGACAAGGATGATACCCTTGATCCAAACGCCCCACCAGACGCATGCGACGAAGGAGAAGGCGTCATCCATATGGATGAAGAAGATAGATAAACAAAGCTATTTTATGATGATAAAAAGAAATACTATTTTTATTTTACTATTCCTAAAAATACAGCTAAACAGCGTTCAATTTCTACCATTTTATCTGCATGAATGGAGCCGAAAGCTGGACTAACTTTTTCACATCTTACCGTCATAATCTTATCAATCATTACTTGCGAAGGTTTTTGTAAACCATTTTTTGTGTTTGGCTGAATCGTAATGCGGAGTAATGGCGCATCAACAAGTGTACTTGTAATTGGTAAAACCGTTACACTTGTATGCTCACTAAATTGATTAGCTTGAATGATTAACGCAGGTCTTGGTTTACCAAAATCGCCTTGCATAGCTATTGTGACGAGAGATCCACGCATTATTCTGTCCAGCCATCAACATCCATTAAAGATTGATCCATCAACAACTGCATAGATGTATCTGTTTTATCCATTTTTGCGACTAAGCGACATTGGCGTCGGCACTCTTCTGCAAAGTTCGGTTGGCGAATATCTGGTACCCAAATTTGCATTAAACGCAAACCTGCTTTTCTTTGTGCGTTGCGATGTTTTTGAACGCGTTCATTGACGTGCATTGTAGCCATAACAAAATCTCCATTATGTTTCATGTAACGTATAACACAGAAAAAAGTTACATGAAACGAGATTTTTAATAAAAGGCAATAATTGCAATTTTTAATATTCACTCATCCCCGCCTTGTGTGGGGCTTTTTTATGGAGCAACACATGCGAAAAATATCATTAGAGGGACTTGCACTTATCAAACAATGGGAAGGCTTGCGTTTAAACGCCTACAAAGATACCATTGGTGTGTGGACAATAGGTTATGGACATACAAACAATGCTGGAAAGCCTTTTGTTTATGAAGGCATGACCATCACGGAAAAGCAAGCAGAAGAACTTCTTTGCCAAGACTTAAGACAATTTGAAAATGTCGTTGAACGCGCTGTTACAGTTTCATTAACAGATGAACAATTCGCGGCGTTAGTGTC
>NZ_JBHIMP010000137.1:0-1117 GCF_042194175.1 Bartonella sp. MR168JLCBS
TCAGATCGCATCTTAAAAGCGATGAATCGCCAACATAAAAGCATTCATTATCTTCATCTTATCGAAAAAATCCGTACTGCACGACCCGATATTGCTTTTTCAGGCGATTTTATTGTGGGATTTCCAGGAGAAACAGATGAAGACTTTGAAGAAACCGTTAAACTTATTAAACAAGTGCAATACAGTTCAGCCTATTCTTTTAAGTATTCACCTCGCCCTGGAACAATTGGTGCAACAATGAAAAATCATGTTGATGAAGCTGTAAAAGATGCCCGGCTCCAACATTTACAGGTTCTTCTTCTTGAACAGCAAAATGCATTTTTGCGCTCTAAAATTGGTCAAACAACCGATGTTCTCATCGAAAAAGTTGGACGTCACTCTGGGCAAATGGTAGGCCGTTCACCTTGGCTTTTACCTGTTGTAGTAGATACAGAGGCTTCTACGGGCACAGTGATGTCCATCCATATTAAAAATGCAGGCTCAAACAGTTTTGTCGGTGAAATAGCAAATGTATAAAGAGACCTCTGACATCTCGTTCAAAACAAAGTTTACTCAAGAAAATGTGCAACATTTGGTGGATATGGGAGAATAGGTTGAAAGCTTCAACCGAAAAAATAAAGTGCGTTAAAGAGAAAATAAGTACCTATCCTGAAAATACTGGTATCTTGAGAAAAGCAAACGCAGCAGATGTTAAAAATGTTGTTTTAATTTTTGAAAACAATCAATATGCAAAAGCGGTTTTTGGTAAACTCGACGAAAATCTTGCTTATATAGAACAAAAACTCGGACTTAGCATTCATCCACGTGGTAATGAAATTTTAATCCGTGGAAATATTGCTGCTATAAAGCACGCACAATATGTATTACAGCAGCTTTATGAACGCGTTAAAACATATCCAGAGCTCACTTTATCGGATATAGAAGGAGCGATTGCCATGGCAAATTTGCTACATAAACAGCAAGAATCGCCAACAACAAAACAACCTGCAACAAAACGTATACCAGCACGGTTGAGTACCCATAAAAAAACAATCCATGCCCGAACCTCAACACAAGATGCTTATATACGTGCAATGGAACACACTGAACTTGTTTTTGGTGTAGGGCCAGCAGGAAC
>NZ_JBHIMP010000138.1:0-265 GCF_042194175.1 Bartonella sp. MR168JLCBS
CTTTTTCTGTCTCGCTTTCTTGTGGCACGGTATAAAATATTTCGAGCTGATCGGTTGGTGTTATCTGGCTTTTCATATCAATGTTTGTTGCAAGCAGACGAATGATCCGCTGAGAGAGGGCGTTGGACATATTATGACTGAGAATAGCATTATAGAGTGCATCATAAACCGTTGGTAATTGAGCTGTATTGACATGAGAATGTGGAATACCATTCTGAAAGGCAGTTTTTAGTGCTTGAGACATTTGGGGTTCTGCACTTTTAAC
>NZ_JBHIMP010000138.1:326-1114 GCF_042194175.1 Bartonella sp. MR168JLCBS
GCCCGCACAAGATGATCTTCTTCTCCCGCTTGCGTCACAATACCAATGCGTAAAAGGCTTCCTTCTTTAAGCGTATCCGAATGGTAAAAAAAAATTAAAGTCTTTGCTATCTGTTCAATTTGCTCTTTTGTATAGTTGGTTTTTTTAAAAGCATCGATAAGCTTTTGTTTTTTCTGAATAGGAATAATATCTTCAGCATAATTTTTTGCGAGATCAATTCGGTGATTTTGGGGGGAAATGGTCACATTTTCTTGAACCATGCGTACCTCAGGAGCATCTGTAAATTGGGCGCTAGAGGATAAGTCATCTAATTTTAAAGGATCGATCAGTGTCAGAATTGAAAGGAGTTCGCTGGTTTTTTCTAAAGTAAATCCAGCTTTTTGTAATTCTTGTTGTGCTGCATTGTCCGTGAGGGTATCTGCACCATCAAAGTTGACTTGATCAATGATAAAATTATAGTTGCGTAGGGTTATTTTTGTTTCCACCTTTACGCCATAAATTTCTCCGGAAGTTTGTGGTGTGCTGCCTTGGTTTTGCGAATCACTCTCAAAAATGCTTAAAGCATCAAATTTAGGATAGGTATATTGATGTGGGCGCTCTTTGGCTAACGCCATTCGAATCCATTTGAAATGTTGTGTCTGAATGATTTTTTCGTCACCCTTTTTTTGCAGAATTGATAATTCAAATTCGCGCTTACTGTCGAAGCTTTTCCGCGCATGGGTGGGAGAAATACGATCACCTTTCTGTCCATTGGCATCAGGATTTGGTGTTTCTGAAAGGTTTGAACG
>NZ_JBHIMP010000139.1:0-1110 GCF_042194175.1 Bartonella sp. MR168JLCBS
AAGCGGGAACATTAATAATATCTTCAGGTCGTCCAACTGCCACAATTTCACCGCCACGATATCCACCTTCTGGTCCTAAATCAATAATCCAGTCGGCTGTCTTTATAACTTCAAGATTATGCTCAATGACTGCGACTGTATTCCCTTGCTCAACGAGTTCGTGCAGTACTTCGAGGAGTTTAGAGATATCGTGAAAATGCAGCCCCGTTGTTGGTTCGTCCAAAATGTAGAGTGTGCGACCTGTTGTTTTGCGTGAAAGTTCTTTGGCAAGTTTCACGCGTTGGGCTTCACCACCGGAAAGTGTCGTGGCTTGTTGTCCTACTTTGATATAGCCGAGGCCGACTTTGATGAGGGTCTTCATTTTGTTGTGAATGGTGGGAACAGCTTGGAAAAATTCCTCTGCTTTTTCGATTGTCATATCCAAGACATCGGCGATCGACTTTCCTTTAAATTTCACTTCCAGTGTTTCTCGATTATAGCGTTTTCCTTGGCATACATCACAAGTAACGTAGACATCGGGCAAAAAGTGCATTTCAATTTTGATAACCCCATCACCTTGACATGCTTCGCAGCGTCCTCCCTTAACATTGAATGAAAAACATCCTGCTTGATAACCACGCGCTTTTGATTCTGGAAGTTCGGCAAACCACTCACGAATTGGGGTAAAAGCACCCGTATAGGTTGCTGGATTAGAACGTGGGGTACGTCCAATAGGAGATTGATTGATATCGATGACTTTATCGAGAAATTCTAATCCTTCAATTTTATCGTAGCTTTCTGGGCTGTGATGGCTTCCCATGATATAACATGATGCGGCTTTGAAAAGGGTTTCAATGAGGAGTGTTGATTTTCCTCCACCTGAAACGCCAGTTATACAGGTAAAGGTTCCAAGAGGAATTTCAGCATTGATATTTTTGAGATTATTGCCTCGAGCACCGATGATTTTCAGTGTTTTTGTCTTTGATATTTTACGTCGTTGAGTAGGGATGGTAACTGCCATTCTTCCTGAAAGATATTGGCCTGTGAGGGAAGAAGGATTTTCTATAATTTCTTGCGGTGTGCCTTGTGCCATGATTTTTCCACCATGAACGCCTGCTGCTGGTCCCATAT
>NZ_JBHIMP010000140.1:0-298 GCF_042194175.1 Bartonella sp. MR168JLCBS
CACACATAAGCACCTTGAGCCCATAGCCCTGCTTCGGCTGCTCGGCGATTGACAAGTCCTTGAAGACGTTTTCCTCCTGCTCTTGTCCATTTTTGCAATTCAATAGGGACAGCTTCATAATTCCCTTTATTAAGCTTTTTTAGAAGTTTAGAACTACGAAAAGCTTCTGTTCCAACATTATAGCAAAACGATACAAGGGCGGCGAACTGCTCATCGTTTAAAGGAACAGCAACAGTTTGTTCAACAACACATTCAAATTGTTTCAAGTCTTGACAAAGGCTCTTTTCCGCCTCTTTTT
>NZ_JBHIMP010000140.1:320-681 GCF_042194175.1 Bartonella sp. MR168JLCBS
ATGGACTGCTGGAGCACCTGTAATGCTTGTATGTCCATAACCGATTGTCCACACACCAATGGCAGTTTCGTAGGCGTTTAAATTCAAACCTTCCCATTGTTTAATCAGTGCAAACCCTTTTTTTGATATTTTTCGCATTATCCTTATCCCATAAAAACCTACATAAAGCAGGACATGAATTAAAAATTCAAAACTTACATCTGTTCCATTTGAAAGAACGGGACAGTAAAATGGTCTGTTAGAGTTAGAAGACCTTGACGATAGGATTTGTTAAGATCTATGTTAGCTTTTCGTTAGAAAAAATTATGTTAATATTATTCATTCTGTAGCAAATAACTTCCTCTCTAATTGAAAAAAACAA
>NZ_JBHIMP010000140.1:753-1108 GCF_042194175.1 Bartonella sp. MR168JLCBS
TGTCTTGAATATTTATTTATCTGAATGAGAAATCATCTTTGCGATAACACATCAAACAATGTAAAAATTTGATCAACTAAATTACATGCCCTTCATATTACTGCTCTAAAGAACAAATTTTACGGCACGTCGGATAAAGTAGAATTTTAAGCTATACCAATAAGGAAATCATTGGTCTTGAGCTAATTTCCAGCTTGTCCTTTGTGACCTTCTTTTGCAAAAACCTGAGTAATAACACTCAGTGCACATAGCCACATTGCTGATTGTTGCAAAGTTAAAACCAATACCAAGGGTATAATCAATCATTGTTTTCCGTCATCCTCGTTACCAAGCTATACAACATCTCGAACGCTAC
>NZ_JBHIMP010000015.1:0-1378 GCF_042194175.1 Bartonella sp. MR168JLCBS
ACTGTTCAAGAAAATAGCAACATAAAAATATGACTTTTTAGCAATATGGATTCTACTGTGATCTTTTTTCAACAAAAATATAGAAAAAGCTTCTATAAAACCTCAAAGTTTATAGCCTCATCAAATATTATGCTTATCTCTGGGTAAATACTGTGCGTCTGTAAAAAAAATCACCCTCATTTCAATCAATAAGGGTGAAAATTTTATTAAGTTTTCGTTGTTCGTATTATTTTATTTTCAGAGTGATTGCTCCACCTATTCCCCAGTGACCACCAGCACTCGTGGCAGAAAGATTAGAGCGGATTTTTCCGTTTTCAGATGTATAACCAGCACCAAGAGCAAATGCGGATTGTCCACGCCATGCGCCGCTACCAAATGAGACACTCAAAGATCCTGGTTCGTCGAAGTAACGTAGGTTGGACACTGCTAGACCAACAGCTGCTGCTTGCCTTGCCTCTTTGCGTACACTCTTAATGTCATAACTTAAAATATTAAACTTCATATCTGTATATTGGTGAGCCCGATCAACGGCATCATCAATAGCATCGATAACGATATTATTCACTCGTTGATCTGTGTAATGCTTTGATTGATCAAGAACGATCTTCATCTGCTCTTGGGTATAGTCGTGAAGTTGACCACCATTTACAGCTTCTTTCGAACCTTGTTCAATACGACCATCCGCAACATTATCAATCATAACAGGTTCGCTTTCATTCCCACCTTTTAGAGTGATCTTATTGGTCTTTTTACCATCAGCATCTTTATCATAGTTAACTGCGCCATCAGAAAGATTATTAACCGTGTTTTCAATATTATCAACTCTGTTTTCAATATGGAAAACCGTTTTACCAATATCCGTAACCGTAGTGGAAATATTGTCGACTCTGTTGGTAAGATGCTTAACATCTTTCTCAACGCCAGTGATCCGTTCGTTGGTCTGCCAAAGCTGTCCGCCATTGACTGCATCTTTTGAACCTTCTGCAATTTTACCATCTGCTACATTGATAATCTTACTTGGTTGACCATCGTGGCTAGCATCATAGGCTTTTTTCTGCTCATTCCAATTTAAACCATTGGACGAAACATTATTTTCAACATTTTGAATGCGATTGTTTATCTTGGACATACTCTCACTTACACCGTCAAAAGCATTGGCAACGTCATGATATGTCTTCTTCTCACCAGAACTACCGTCATTATTGAATTGTGCTATCTTGAAAGTAGGAGCGGTCCATTTTCCATCATTATAGCCAGCGCTACCACCAAAATACGCAGCAAGCTGATTACTCATCAAATAAAGTTGCGAACCATTTACAGCATCGGTTGAGTTAGCAGAAATATCTCCATTAGCAAGAAACTTAATTTTTCTATTGGT
>NZ_JBHIMP010000015.1:1478-35319 GCF_042194175.1 Bartonella sp. MR168JLCBS
CATTGATTTGAGTTCCACCTGTTGCCTTACCAATGGTGATAGTATCTGCATCTCCTTCCTGCTTGACAAGGCTATTTTTCGTCGCATTCGTAATCTGATTTTGGATATTCGTGATAGAATTATCAACAGCATTAAAAGTAGATTCAAAATCATTATGTGGCTTACCCTGAATAGTGTAAGTGGGAGCCTTACCGTTAGATACGTCTGCACCTCCACCAAAATACTTCGATGTATTTTGAGAAATTTTTGCTAGATCATTCGTAACAGTAGTAACATTCTGATTAGTAGCAAAGAGTTGCGAACCATTTACAGCATCGGTTGAGTTAGCAGAAATATCTCCATTAGCAAGAAACTTAATTTTTCTATTGGTTCTTTCCTCTCCATGCTGTGCTACAAATGCCTGATCATCATTGCTCCACAACAAGGCGTCGCCTTTAACTTCTTGTGTAATATTATTGATTTTTTGTGTAAAATCATTTGTCACATTCGTTAAATGATCATTCACATTCTTTACATTTGCATCAAGACCTGTCAAAGCGTCACCAACATTTTCAAAGGTTTTCTGAACCACCTTACCATTCGCAGAAACTGTAGATAATTTATACTCCGGTCCCCAAAAATCACCATCGACAAATTCGGCATCACCACCAAAGTAGTTTGCTATATCTTGAGAGATTTGATTAATTTGGTTCCCATTGATTGCATCATGTGAATTTTTAGCAATTGTGCCATCTTTAACATTAAGGAGAGCTACTGGTCCTTGACTCTTATTGCCGCCCAAAGACACACTGTTATAATTGACAGTGCCATCTGCACTTTTATCGTAAAGAACTGCAAAAGCACTTCCCTCTTTAATATTATTAATACTGTTACTAATATCTGCTATACGGCCATCCAGTTGTTCTTTATTAACAGCTTCATCATTATTAACCGCTGCCTTCACACCGGAAATTGTACGAGCACCACCTGATTTGTTCGCAACATTGATTTGAGTTCCACCTGTTGCCTTACCAATGGTGATAGTATCTGCATCTCCTTCCTGCTTGACAAGGCTATTTCCTGCTATTTGATTTTTTATCTCTTGTAGCTGCGCAAAATTCACCGCATCATCAGGTTCTTCCCCAGCTGCCACTCCTGTAATCTGTTTATTGCCAGCATCAATACCATCCACAGTTATTCTAGCCCCATCAGCAAATATAATGCCATCATTACTCATAGAGCTTCTTCCAGCGGTAACTCGCTCCACTGTAATATTATCTGCTAGATCAAATTTTACATTATTGTCTTCCGTACCTTTTGTAATCTTAAGGTTATCACTTGCCGCTGACAAATCTACAGTATCTTTTATACCAATCGTTGTGGCATTTTTACCCCCAACAGATAGTGTCCAACCTTGGTCTACGTATGATTGTAACGTTTTTAGCTGTGCAACATTAACGGCATCATGCAATTCAGTACCAGCTGCCACTCCTACAATCTGGCGCGTTTTCTCTGATTTAACATCACCAACACTCACTGCAGCTAGCGTACTTTTCCATGCAAAGTTGTCAGACTGTGAAGGACCTTTAATGTAAGGATCATAACCGATAGCGCCAGCAGCAACATAAGCTACAGACTCGCTTCCAAGAGCAACACCCTCACGCTCAGTCGCTCTTGCATCTAAACCAATCGCTATCGAAAGATCTGTTTGAGCTTGAGCACCATAACCTATAGAAATTGCTTGTTTTCCATCTGCAAGTGATTTGTTACCGAATGCAATACTATCAACGCCTTTTGCTTTTGCAAGCCCACCAATAGCAATCGTATTGCTTGCTACTGCTTCAGACGCAACCCCTATAGCAATACTTGCTTGTTCACCTGCAAGTGCACCAATACCAAAGGCTTGTGCTCCCCCACGCTTTGCAGTCGCACCCGCTCCAAATGCTGTTGAATAATGCCCCATTGCGGAAGATCCACACCCAGTTGCAAAAGAAAACACACCATAAGCTTCAGGCAGAACATTTGAAAGACCACCGGTTTCTTTTCCCATATACCCCCCGGTAACGGTCAGACCATCACCAGCCCAAGTAAGCTGACCAAGCCCCCAGTTAAAAGGACGCTTGCCATTAATCTCTTTATTCATAGAAACTCTTTCATATAGTTCCTCTGCAGTGATTTGTTTATCAGTACCTTGATTGTTTCCACCACGATCAATAACATTATACACACCACAGTTATCATCATCGCCAGCTAATACAATACTGCCATGGCTAGCGTATTTATAAGACACGCTAGGACTACTTGTACTTTGAACTTTATCACCTGTTATCGCAAGATTTGCAGCAACCACAGGAGAAACACTCGACAAGAGCGCCGCTATAACTGTTCCCAATGAAACCCCTTTAATCGAATTTGGTGTTGAATATTTTTTCATAATACCCCCTTCATAATAACAGATAAAAAACACAAAAAAGGCATGCTCTAGAGCTTTCTTATTTCCCTTGCGTGTTCCTACTTTTACAGCGTGTTTCAGAACATAAATAAAATTAAGACATAAGCTGTTGTTTCTACAGTGTCTTAGAGGGTACTTAGGGGCAAGTTCGTGAAAGTCAATTTGAGGAAGGTAAAAAAATACTTAATATTAGAATGGATCTCATTTTTCTACCAAAGGTTGTACGTCGTTTTTAGCTTTGACCTCTTTGAAAAAGGTATAATTTTTGTACCTATTGATCATCAATTTAGGCAACAGTTTATTTTTCGTGAATAAGATTTTTTATTTCATTAGAGGATTTATGAAAGCTTTTTACTAAAATGCCCCTGCTTTGATGAGGCAGGAGCAAGGAGCATATTTAAAAAAGTTTTTTGCTTATCAGTTCAGTATTAAATTAAGCCCAACACCTACCACCCCAATGACCACCAGAACTCGTTGCGGAGAGATTGGAGCAAATCTTTCCATCTTCTGACATATAACCAGCGCCAATAGCAAATGCGGATTGACTGCGCCATAAACCACCACCAAATGATAGACTGATTTTTCCAGGAGTATCATCATAACTTAAATTAGACACTGCCAAATCTATGGCTGCGGCTTGTCTTGCTTCTTTTCAGATATCCTCAACAGTATAACTTAACGCTGCAAACTTTATTTCTGTATACGAATGAACCTCTTTAACACCATCCTTTACAATATTAGACACTTTCTCATCCGTATATTCTTTTGCTTTATCGAGAATCATATCTGTCTGCTTTTTCGTATAATCATGTAACTGATCACCATTTACGGCTTCTATCAAGCCTTTTTCAACCCTACCAGCAGCTACATTATCTGTGATAACTGGATCACTCTCATCTTCACTGACTAAGGTTACTTTATTGAATGCTTGAACTTTAAACTCAGGCGCTATCCATTTACCTTTCTTACCATAGCTTGCTCCACCACCGAAATATGCTGCAAATTGATTTTTCAATGAATAAATCTGGTTCCCTGTTATGGCTTCTGTCGAGCCTTCTGAAATATCTCCATCCAAAAGATGCGTTATCTTGCTGTTATTTTTTTTCGTCTTTTCCATGCCGAGCCACAAATGCCCCTGCTTCATTACTCCATAACAAAGCATTTTGCTCGATGTTGCCAGAAATTTCATTAGGAAGCTTCGCGAAAACACTATTTATGCCAGCAAAAGCTGCTGCAATATTATCATAGCTGTTCTCTTCAAAGGTTCCATCATCTTTGAAAACTTTCAGCTTGGAACTTGGTGCTGTCCATTCTTCATTCTCATATCTAGCACCACCGCCAAAATATTTTGCAAGCGTTTGATTTAGTGAATAAAGCTGACCACCATTGACAACATCAGTGGAATTTTCCGTAATTTTATTTGCTACATTATGAAGTGCAACGGGAGCTGTAGTTTTTCCAAAAGTTATACTTTCATAATTAATAGTGCCATTTTCATCATTTGCTTTATCATAATGAACAACAGAAGAATCATCAGATTGAAGATCATTAGCAAGTTTCTCTAAACTTTCTTCAAGCTTTTTTTTATTAACAGCATCATTGATGCTTTATCTCTCTCTGCTTTCTTAACACAAGAAATTATCCGTAATTTATCACTTTTATTCGCAATATCGATTTATCACCATCTATATCCTTACCAATGGTAATGTGTTTTGTTGCTGTATCCTGTTTTACAAAAATACTCACTGCACCAGTATTGCGAGTTCCTTCTGCAATATTTGTTACTTTTTTACTTGACGCATTAATACTACCGGTAGTTATTTGTGGGCCATCAGTAATTACTAAGCCTGTTGCATCTACTTTTGTTTTCTCTCCTAATGTTATGCTTTTTAATGCTATATCATTAGCCAAACCAAATATGAGCTTATTTTCATCGTCCTTATCTCTTTTAACCCTGAAGTCACTTCTTCCGGATGAAAATTTATTGTACTATCTAGCACCACATCTTTAGCTGCCTCACCAGCAATAGACAGTTTCCAACCTTTTTTCTTACGATTTCTTCTAAATCCTGCAACTGTCTAAGGTTCACTGCATCGGCAGGTTTGCTACCAGCTGCTACGCCTATAATTTGGCGCGTTATGTTCTTACTAGGAACATCAATACTCTCTTGCACTTTTCGTACTTTTCTATTGAGATTCGGTGTTTTTGACCAGTCCTTGCAGAAGAGACATATACCCAAAAAACGCCAGCAGCCCTACCAGGCACAAAGTTGTTCCCGATAGCAACACCCCCCCCGCCCATCATCAACCGTCACGTTAGAATAGGAACCTATAGCGATACTGCCAACCACATTTGCTATTGAATAGAAGCCTATTAAATAGCTTCTTGAGCAAATGCATATGCACCCAAGAGCAATCGAACCATACCCTAGGGCTTTAGAAACGACACCTACATCTATTGAATAATCACTCTTTGCAGTTGTATAATTGTTATCTCCATATCCGCTCTTCTTATTATATTCACCACCTATTGCGACACTGCTTTTCCCCAAAGCATGAGCCATATTGCCTACAGCAACGCTCCATTCTTTTTCCGCTTGCGTTCCACTATCTAAAGCAATACTTGTGTTTGGAGTACGTTGCATCTTCGTTGTTTTCAGAACTTATTGTAATTGTAGAGTTATTGTTCATCACCAATTGCGGATCGGTAAGAGATTTCTCACTAAAACCATCCTTACTCTTAATAGAAAGCGTATTGACGAAAAAATTGATATAGCCACTATCATCTGTAGAATCATCCACTATTGGTGCCATTGCTGTGCTGTATTAAGTGCTGTTAAATAACTTGCTTTTAATAAATCAAAACCTTTTGAGAGAGCCCCAATGCTGTTAGAGTTAGCATACGCAGAAAGAAGTATTTTTCCTTGAGAATAGCTCTTTGCAGCTTTTGCCATGGCTTTAAGCAGCTGTTCTATGCAGCTGTTCTATTATGTCAATTTTTTTCGCCAAAACAGGAATAGCATTCGATAAAAAACAACTATAACAACTCCCAATGAAAACGTTGCTACAAACAACCGATAAAATAAACGCCGAAAACTTGAGCTATTTCCCTTGAATATGATTCAATAATTTTTTCATAACAAACCCTCAATAAAAACCATGCCTAAAACATAAAAAAGACATATTTTGAATTGTAAGAATTTGCACTATTTGCTTTTTATACTCGTAATTAAGTTAAAACAATTTGGAGAAATTAAAATTTTACTATGAAGCTACAAAAAAGGAAACTGATTAAAAAACATAATATTTTTAACTATTCTATTTTTAAGATAATTTGTCATTTAAACAACAAGACTTTCAATGAAAAATTATAACGATACCAATATAAAGCATACGTTTAACACTACACGAAAATAAAAGCTAAAACTGTCTCTTTTTAATAAAGGGTATATTCGTATTTATATTGTTTTAGGCACTTTAATAAATCAAAATAACAGGATAGAGCAGTAACCTCATTACCTAATTATCAAAAAATAGCAATCAATTTTTTGAATCTTTACCACTAAGGTCTTTTATTCTCAAAAAAAGTTGTAATAGGCTTTTTATATAATTACGGGAGTTCTGTACATTTAGAATAGCTTTAAAGGGCTCTGAAAGAAGATAAAAAAATTGCCCTTTTCTTAAATAAGAAAAAGGCAAATCAATTTTATGGATTCAGTCGTTTATTAGTTGAGTATCACATTAACCCCTGCACTTATACCCCAGTGACCTCCAGAAGTGGTAATTGACAAGTTGGAACCAATATCACCGTTCTCTGAAGTATAACCAGCCCCAACAGCAAACGCGGATTGACTACGCCATAAACCACTACCAAATGCGAGTGTTAATTTTCCAGGAATATCACTATAGCGTAAACCAGCTACCGCTAAACCAACAGCTGCTGCTTGTCTTGCCTCTTTTCGAACATCCTCAACAGCATAACTTAATGTCGAAAACTTCATATCCGTGTATGAATTAGCCTCATTAACTCCATCTTTTACAAGATGAGAAATTTTCTCATCCGTATACTTATTGGCATCTTCAAGAACCGTCTTCATCTGCTGTTCTGTGTAATCATGCAACTGACCTCCATTAACAGCTTCTTTCGAATCCTTTTCAATCTTTCCATCCGCTACATTGTCTATTAATACTGGAGAACTGTCATCTCCACCAACTAATGTAACTTGATTGATCTTTTCACCTGTTTTTTTATCTCTATCATATTGTACAGATCCCTCCGTAACTTTAGTTTCAATATCCTTGACCTGATCTGTAATCATCTGCTGGGTTTCCCAAAGCTGACCTCCATTAACTGCTTCTTTGGAATCTTTGTCTACCTTACCGTCCTCTACATTGATAATCTTACTAGGACTCTTAACGCCCTGATCATCAACGTGAGAAGCATCATAGCTTCCTTTTTCTTCATTCCAATTCAGACCATTAGACGCAACATCCTTTTCAACTTCTTTTATACGATCGTTGATAGTGCTCATGCTGTCATTAACAACATCAAATGCTTCAGAGACATTATTACGCTCCTCTTTATCACCTTTCGTACCATCCTCATTGAAAACCTGAACGTAGAATTTGGGTCCTTGCCAGTTTCCTTCCTTATCATAACCAGCTCCTCCACCAAAATATGAGGCAAAGCTCTGTTGAAGAGTATAAATCTGACCTCCATTAATCGCATCACTCGAGCCTGATGCTATAGAACCAGCCGCAAGTGATGTGATTTTGCTGGCTTTTCTGTCATCCCCTTCCCCATGCAGAGCTACAAAAGCTTTGTCACCATCGCTCCAAGATAAAGAATCTTGTGCAACTCCTTCTGAGACCTCCTTAATACGATCGTTAACATTCTTGATATTCTCATCAAGTCCTTTAAAGGCAGAACCAACATCGGTATGCGGTTTATCTGTTACTTCACCATCTTTATCAATACTAGATAAATTATAAGTTGGCCCTTTAAAAGCACCATCCTTAAATTCAGCATCTCCACCCAAGAATTTTGCTACATCCGTTGAAAGGATGTAAACCTGTCCTCCATTGATAACATCCGTTGAGTTTTCCGCAATCGATCCTGCGGCTACATTATGCAGCGCAACAGGTTTAGCATCCTTCCCTTTACCAAAAGTTACATTTGTATAATCAATTTGATCATCTGTTGTTTTATCGTAAAGAACAACAGAAGAACTATCAGACAGAAGGGTATCAGAAAGATCCTTCAAACCTTTATCAAGCTGTCCCTTGTTAACCGCTTCATTGTCTTTTTCTGCCGCCTTCACACCAGAAAGGGTTCGATCCTTACCACTCTTGTTTGCGATATTGATTTCATTTCCTTCTACTCCTTTACCAATGTTGATAACATCTTCATTTTTCGTAACAAGAAGATTACTGATTACATCGCTGATCACATTTTGAATCTTTGTGAAAAGTTTACCCACACCTGAAAATGCATCTGATACATTTTTATAGCTTGATTCAGCTTCAGTGCCATCATCATTGATAGTTTTGAGCTTAAAATCAGGAACATTCAATTCCCCATCCTTATATTCAGCGTCATTAGAAAAATATTTTGCAACCTTATCGCCCAATGAATAAAGTTGAGAACCATTTACTGCATCCGTCGATTCTTTCGTAATATCTCCTATAGCAAGTGATGTGATTTTACTGGCTTTTCTGTCATCCCCTTCCCCATGCAGAGCGACAAAAGCTTTGTCACCATCGCTCCAAGATAAAGAATCTTGTGCAACTCCTTCTGAGACTTCCTTAATGCGAGCATTCACATTCTTGATATTATCATCAAGTCCTTTAAAGGCAGAACCAATATCGGTATGCGGTTTATCTGTTACTTCACCTTTTTCATCAATATTCGATAAATTATAAGTTGGCCCTTTAAAGTTTTTTCCATCAAAGGATACATCTCCACCTAAAATTTTTGATAAATCCGAAGCTATGGTATTAATCTGACCACCCGTGATTGCATCATGTGAATCCTTGGCAATCTTACCATCAGCAACATTATGGAGACCTACAGCTATCTTATCTTTAGCTTTTCCTAAAGTCACACTACTATAATTAGTTTTACCATCTGAATCTTTATCATAATGAACAACTGCTGATTCATCAGACTGAAGACTGTTCGAAAGATCTTTCAAGCCTTTATCAAGCTGTCCTTTGTTAACGGCTTCATTGTTTTTCGTCGCGTCCTTTACACCAGAAAGAGTCCGATCCGCACCAGCCTTATTGGCAATATTGATTTCACTGCCTTCTACTGCAGCTCCAATAGTGAGACGATGCGTTGTTTTGTCTTGCTGAACAAAGCTTTCGCTTTCTACTTTGTTAATCACATTATTAACCTGTTCAGTCAATTTATTCTGAACATTCGTGATAGAACTACCAACTCCAGCAAAAGCAGATGCTACATCAGGATAATCCTTATCTTCAGGGTTGCCATCTTCCTTGATTGTTTTTACCTTGAATGTAGGAGCGGTCCATTTCCCATCCGCATAGACAGCACCACCACCGAAATACGAAGCACCCCCTGTGCCCAATGTATGAAGCTGTGAGCCATTTACTGCGTCTGTTGAAGTTCCACTGATTGCCCCGCCAAGTAGACCGGAAAGTTTCCGCCCTTCATTACTTTTGTTCAAAATACTGATTTCGCTACCACCAGTTTCCATACCAACAGTGATAAGACCCGTTCCTCCATCACGGAGACTACGCGCTAAAGTCTTCTTTGCTACTTGCTTAACAAGAATACTGTCTCTTACATTAGCAATTTCAGTATTTGTTGCCAAAAGTTGTGAACCATTGACAGCTTCGGTTGATTCTGCTGTGAGTGCGCCACTTTGAATGCCTGCTATCTTCTTACTACCAGCATCAATACCACCCGTTGTTATTTTCGGACCTCCAGTAATTACTAGACCTGTTGCGTCTAGGGTATTTGTGCCGGCCTTTACGCTCGTTAATGCAACATCTTGAGCCAGATCAAATTTTAGCTTATTGTCTTTATCACCTTTTGTAATTTTAAAATTTTTACTTCCAGTTGAAAAATCTACCGTATCATCTATGCTAACGGCTTTGGTATTTTTATCATCAACAGAAAGTTTCCAACCTTTACCTGCGTACGCTCTTAGTGCTTTTAGCTGCGCAATGTTGACGGCATCAGTATCTGCATAACCCGCTGCCACACCTGTAAGCTGTCGTGTTATCTTATTCGGAGTATCACCAACACTAAAAGCTCCTTGAGTGCTCTTCCATATCACACCATCATCTGTTGACTTGCTACCTATGGAAGGATCATAGCCAACAGTGGACGCTGGGTTACGAGAAACAGATTGATAACCCACAGCAACACCACCAGGAACAGCAGCTTGTACTTGTGCATTTGAACCTAATGCCATACTATTTGCACCAAATGCATTTGAAAGTCCACCTAATGCCATACTATTTTCAGCAGATGCCGCTGCAAAACTACCTAATGCAATACTATTTTCGGCATTTGCATTTGAAAGATTACCTATAGCAATACTTCCTTGCCCACCTTTCCCCTCAGCGGCGGCAATTTTAATGCTCTTCGATTCGGCATTCCATTTAAAGACACTATCATCGGTAGCTTTTTTAATCTCATTGTGAAGATTTACATAAGACTTACCCACACCCTCAAAGGCTTTTGCTACATTCGGAAAACTTTCTTCTTCAATCTCATTCGTCTCAGAATTAAAAGTTTTAATTTTGAACTTTGGATCATCCCATTGGCCATTCGTAAATTTAACACCACCGCCTAAATATCCAGCTATGTGGGTAGCTACAACATTCAACTGACTACCATTTACCGCGTCTTTTGAATCTGCACTAAGATCACCAGGTGCAATACCTGTTATCCTTTTATTTCCAGCATCAATACCACCGGTGGTTATTTTCGGACCATCAGTAATGGCTAAGCCCGTGGCATCGAAGGTATTTGTACCTGCCTTTAAGCTCGTTAATGTAACATCTTTAGCCAAATCAAATTTTAGCTTATTGTCTTTTTCGCCCTTTGTAATATTCAAGTTGGCACTTCCAGCAGAAAAATCTACTACGCTATCCATAAGAACAGTTGTAGCATTTTTATCTCCAACTGACAGTTTCCAACCGTTTTTTCTTACAACATCTTCTAAGTCTCTCAACTGCCTAACATTCACAGCATCGGCAACCTCAGAACCAGCTGCTACGCCTGTAATTTGTCTGGTTATACCCTTACTATAATCACCAACACTCACTGCACCCCGCGTACTTTTCCATTGCGATGAGGTATTTGTTGCAGGACCCTGCAACACAGAAGTATAACCAAACTCACCAGCAGCCCTACTGGCTACAGAACCTCTTCCTAGAGCAACACCATCTTCCACCGAAACTACAGAATTGGCACCTATAGTGATAGCTCCCTTTCCCTGTGCTTCCGAATAAGAACCCAAAGCAATGGAGAGCTCATCAATCGCCTTAGCACGATAACCAAGAGCAGTTGCACCCTGTCCTAAGGCCTGAGAAACAGAACCTAAAACAGTTGTATAATCAGCTTTTGCTAATGTATTTTCATCCTCCTCATGCTCCTTATCCTTCTTATGATATTCACCACCTATTGCGACACTGCTGATACCCATAGCCTGAGACCCGCTGCCCACAGCTACACTATCTTGTTTTTGCGTAAGTGAATAAACACCTATAGCAACGGAACCTTTACCAGTTGCATGTGTAATAGCACCAAAAGCAACTGCATTTTCTCCTTTGCTCTCAGCACCCAAACCTATAGCAACAGAAACTTTACCCACCGAAGTAGCCGATGGACCTAAAGAAACAGAAGACGAACCAACAGTGCTAGCATTGTTACCAATAGCGATCGAGCGATCTCCCAGTGTAGATGTACGATAAGAAGTGATAACCGGTGTGTTGTCCCCTGCAGTTTGACCACCTATTGCGATACTTCCGTCTCCTTGAGCGAGCGCATAACGACCTATAGCAATAGAGGTCTTGTTAGACACATCCGCATGATAACCAATAGCAACGGATTCTCTAGCTAGTACTGATACATTAGTACCAATAGCAACATTCTCGGCATATGATGTTATTTTTATCCCTTTACCAAGCGTGACATTCGTTTCTTCCGCACGTTGCATCCCAGCACTACGTGTCAATCTCGTGATGGGATCATTTCGCGAGAAATCTGATACATTAATAATATCTGTATTCTCATCATCCTGTGCAAGCCGTTGGTCTGCAGAGCTATCAACCACAAAGGACTGTGAACTAATGAGAGGCTTTTTATCTTGCACCCCTGCATTTAACGTTTTTTTCGATAGGTTCTTACTGTTTGCTGTCAAAACATTGATTATAGAGCCCTCATCACTCGGACCTAGAAGAGTTTTGGTTAAAAAATTTGCATAGTCATCAGCAGCATTTACCTTGGGTGTCAAAGCAACATTCAGCGCTGTTAAATAATTGTCTTTTGAGACAGAAGAAGCATTCAAACCAGCAACAGAGATGATGTTTTCTGGATAAGAGACACCAGCACTGTTAACACCCTCAAGAAATGTGTTTCTAAAATCAGAATTTGCTGAAAAAACAGGTGTAACATTCGATAAAAATGTAGCCGCTGCAGCCAATGAAAGAACTTTAACAAAAGAAAAACGAGAAAATTTTAAATCGCTCCCTGCTAATTTTGTATATAATTTTTTCATAATGAACTCCCCAATGAAAAAATAACTATAAACACAAAAAAGACACATTTAAGCGCTATAAAACTCTTTAAAATCAGCTTTTTCTAAACATAAAAATTTAGTACCTGATTGAAAAGATAGAGAAGTTGTGTTTTTAGGTTTTATGGTTAACGTGCTTCGCTCTTTTACATTTCCTAAGAAGGTAAATTTTTTGTGGTGATTGTTTTTTAACCTTTAAACTTGTTGGCTGTTTTTTGCAAGGGGTGGAGTTAGTTTAGTATATTGTTTCTATAACTTCCTCCGGTAAAATTGAAATACATTTAAATATATACTTTTATCTTATTAGAAAATTTTTTAATAGATTTCTAGAAGGTGAGAGTTTTTTTATCTGTAGGGTGCTACAGATTTTTTATATTTAAAAATTACAGCAGAAAATAATGAACTTATAATTTATGAAAAAACTCATTATCTTATTTTGAAATAAGAAGTTTACTTTGTTGAAAGTGTACGGTTTTTCTGTTTTTTAAACCTGTATTTATCATTATAGCGCTTATCAATTTATATATATATATTTTTTCATCCGTAAAAACAATTCACCCCTGCCTCATGAGACAGGGGTGAAAAAGTGTTTTTTATGTATTTTGTTTATTATCAGTTCAATGTCATATTGAATCCCGCGCCTACGCCCCAGTGACCTCCAGAAGTTGTTGCAGATATGTTAGAACGGTACTTTCCATTTTCTGAGGTGTAACCTGCACCAAAGGCAAATGCAGATTGGCTACGCCATAAACCAGTACCAAATCCAACGCTTAATTTTCCAGGTGTATCATTGTAGCGTAAGTTAGAAACTGCTAAACCAATCGCAGCTGCTTGTCTTGCCTCTTTTTTCACACTCTCAATACTATAGTTTAAAACATCAAACTTCATATCTGTATATTGCTTAGCCCGATCAACAGCATCATCAATCGCATCAATCGTGATATTATTTATCCGTTGATCTGTGTAGTGTTTGGATTGATCAAGAATTATCTTCATCTGTTCTTGGGTATAGTCATGGAGCTGACCACCATTTACAGCTTCTTTCGACCCTTTTTCAATTTTACCATCAGCTACATTATCAATCATAACAGGTTCACTAGGATCACCACCCGCTAATGTGATTTTATTGGTTTTTTTGCCGTTTTCATCTCTGTCATAACGAACAGCGTCCTCAGCAATATCGTTAACTTTATTATCAATATTATCAACTTTGTTTTCAATATTGAAAACCGTTTCACCAATATTCGTAACTGTAGTGGAAATATTATCGACTCTGTTGTTAAGATGCTTCACATCTTTTTCAACACTCGTGACACGTTCATTGGTTTCCCAAAGTTGACCACCATTAACTGCATCTTTCGAACCTTCTGCAATTTTACCATCAGCTACATTGATAATCTTACTCGGCTTACCATCGCGACCTGCATCATAGGCTTTTTTATCACTGTTCCACTTTAAAGCATCTGAATCGACCTTGTTGATGACATCATCAATACGGTTATTAATATTTGACATATTTTTATTGACGTCACCAAAAGCATCAGCGACATTATGGTGCTCTTTCTCAACAGTCGTACCATCAGCATTGACTTGAACAATCTTAAAAGTAGGACCTGTCCATTTGCCATTCTCATATTTGGCACCGCCACCGAAATAATTAGCAAGCTGGTTGCTCATGAAATAAAGCTGGTTACCCGTAATGGCATCCGTTGAACCCTTAGCAATTTCACCATCTAAAAGATATTTCAATTTGCTGTTTGTTTTCTTGCCATCTTTTTCATGACGTGCAACAAATGCTTCTTCTTCATCATCCCACAGTAAAGCATCTTTTGAGAAATCTTCAATTTTCTGATTAAACTCATTGGATACATTTGTTAAGCGCTTATTTACATCTTGAACATTACTATCAAGACCTTTTAAAGCTGAACCAACGTCATAAAAATCAGCCTTCCCTACCTTACCATCTACAATAGCCGATAAAGTATATTTCAGCCCTTCAAAAGCACCGTTAATGAACTTTGCACCACCGCCAAAAAACTTTGCAATATCTGCTGATATTTTATTAATCTGACTACCATTGATTGCATCGTTGGAATTTTCAGAAATGCTACCATCTTTCACGTTACGAAGAGCAACTGGTCCGTTGTTCTTATCGCCGCCCAAAGTTACACTACCATAATTAACATTACCATTGTCATTCTTATCATAGAGAACTGCAGCAGCACTTGCTGTCTCAATATCTTTAGAAATCTTCTCTATACTTTTATCAAGTTGATCTTTGTTAACAGCTTCATCACCCTTCTCTGCTGCCTTAACACCAGAAATAGAACGTTCTACTTTACCATATCCTGCAATATTGATCTCAGTCCCAGCTGTATCCTTACCTATAGTGATAACACCTGACGCACCTCCTTCTTGCTTCACAAGGCTATTTTTTGTTATATCAGAAATTTGATTGTGAATATTTGTGAAAGTATTGTTCACACCTTCAAAAGCATCAGCAACATTGTCATAAGGCTTCTTAGAGACAGCACCATTATCGTTGATCTGATAAACTTTGAAAGTAGGAGCGTGCCATTCTCCATTTTCATTATATCCAGCGCCACCACCAAAATATTTAGCAACATCACTAAACCCACTAATCAAATTTGCATTAACAATCCTGACATTTTTATCAAGCCCATCTAAAGCCGATCCAACATCATTATATTCCTTCTGTCTTACTGAGCCATCTACTTCAATAGTAGTTAAATTATATCTTGGTTTAACAAAAGCACCGTTAATAAATTTTGCATTCCCACCAAAGAAATTCGCAATATCTCCAGATATCTGATTAATCTGGCTACCATTTATTGCTTCTGTTGAATTTTCTGAAATCTTTCCATTTTTCACACCTGCAATGGTTCGCTCTCCCTCAGTACCTGCGATATCGATTTTTGTACCGCCTTTTTCTTTACCAATGGTAATAAGCTTCTGATCTTCATGCCATTTAACAAGACTATTTTCTGTTACATTGTTAATCTGACTATAAATATCTGTGATAGAGCTGTCGACAGCAGCGAAAGCATCAGTTACATTATTATGTTTCGTTTTCTGAACCGTAAAAGTTGGTTTGATACCATTAAGTACATCTGTCTCCTCACCACCAAAAAAATCCACTATATTAGTAATATAACTAAATAACTGGTGGCCATTTATTGCTTCTGTCGAATCGGAACTGACCTTTCCAACTGCAACGCCAGAAATAATTCGATTCTCGCCTTCAGAGTTCGCAACTTTGATTTCGATACCGCCTTTTTCAGCACCAATGGTAATGAATTTCTCATCTTCGTCCCATTTAACAAGACTATTTTCTTTTATATTAAAGATTCTATTACGAAGATTCGTGATGGAACTATTGACACCACGAAAAGCATCAGCGACATTATTGTATGATGCACTCGTAAAAATACCATCCTCACCAGGCTGCAAAATACGGAAAGTAGGATTAGTCCATGTCCCACTCTCATAACTAGCGCCACCACCGAAATACCCAGCAATGTCTGTACCCATAGCATAAAGCTGGGAACCATTTATTGCATCAAATGAAACCGCATTAACCGCCCCAGATGCAACACCCTTAATAACCCGATTAATGCCTGCATTATTTCGAACACTAATTGACTCGCCGCCTTTTTCGCTACCAATGCTGATAAGTTTCCGTCCTTCGTCCCATTTAACAAGATCATTTACTATCGGATTGTTAATCCGATAGTAAATATCCCCGATGGAATAGCTGACACCACCTAAAGCATCAGCGACATTATGGTATTCCTTCCCAGAAATAGCACCCTTTTCGTCAGGCTGCAAAACTATGAAAGTAGGATCTGTCCATCTGCCACCCTCATAGCTAGCACCACCACCAAAATACCTAGCAATGTCTCTACCCATAGCATAAAGCTGGGCACCATTTATTGCTTCAGATGAATTCTCTCTAACCGCCCCAAATGCAACACCCTCAATAGTCCGACCACCGCCTTTATTATTTTGAACAGTAATTGACCTGCCGCCTTTTTCCTTACCAATGGTGATAAGTTTCTCTCCTTCGTCCCATTTAACAAGACTATCTCCTGCCATTTCATTTTTGATTTCGTTCAATTGTGCAAAATTTACTGCATCGGTATCTTCAGTTCCCCTTGCCACTTTTGTAATCTTTTGATCGCCTGCATTAATACCATTAACAGTTATGCTTGGCCCATTACCATCAGTAAACATAAAGCCATCAGCATTCATAACGCTTGTTTCTGCTGTGACACTTTTTACATTAATATTATCAGACAAACCAAATTCTACAGTGTTGTCACTGTTTTTGATAATTTGAATATTCGGGTTACTTTTGTTACCAGCTGATTGTAAATTTACTGAACCGTTTGGACCAATATGCGTAGCATCTTGACCATTAACAGAAAGTTGCCAACTTGTTTTGAAACCATCTTTTACTTCCTTCAGCTGTTTATAATTCACTGCATGATCATCTGCAGTCGCGTCTGCTACTCCTGTAATCTGTTGCTTGCCAGCATCAATACCATCTATAGTTATTTTGGCCCCATTAGTGATCATAAAACCATTGTTACTCATAGAACTTTGTCCTGTAGTGACACTCGTTAATTGAAGAGTATCACTCAAAGCAAATTTGACGTTATGCTTATTATTTGCACTACCTTTTTCTATCTTTAAGTTGTCTTTTCCCACTTCGTTGTTATTTTTCACTGAAAAATCGACTGTATTGCTTGGATTAACATCTGTAGGATTTGTATCGTTAGCAGAAAGTTTCCAAGCTCCTCCTCCTGCTATGACGTCTCTCATAGCTTTCAGCTGCGCCACATTCACAGCATCGGTATCTTCACTACCAGCTGCTACCCCTGTAATTTGTCGTGTTAGCTTACCGTTACCATTGCCACCAACTTCACCAACGCTGAAAGCACCTGCAGTGCTTTTCCATGCCAGACCGGTTTCTGTTGAATCACCATTCAGATAAGGGTCATAACCAACAATCCCCTTAGCTCTATCAGAGAGAGAGCCCCCACCTATAGCAACACCGTCATAAACCTTTACTTGTGCATTTGCTCCAATAGCAACAGAATCTTCCGCTTCAGCGTAGGTATGCGTACCTATAGCAATCGCGTTTTCTCCCTTTGCTGTTACTTTTCTGTTAGCTTCTGGAGTTCTGTCAGAATCCCTGCTCCCTATTGCAATAGCACCTGACCCCAAAGCTTCAGCTTCTGAACCTATAGCAATTGCATAATTCTTATCTGCTTTTGTCTTAGTCCCTAAAGCAACGCTATTTTTACTAGAAGCGGTTGCAAGTCCACCAATAGCAACTGTAGCTTCCCCCGATGCTTCTGATCCCACACCCATAGCAACACTTACTTTTCCAGCTGCAAGCGCAGAAACACCAAAAGCTTGTGCTCCACCAGTTTTTGCGGTTGCACCAGCACCAAATGCCGTTGAATAATTCCCCGTCGCTGCAGATCCACAACCAGTTGCAAAAGAGTACACACCATAAGCCTCAGGCATAGCGGATTCGACACCACCAGTCAGCGCCCCCATATAACCACCACGAGGATTTGTCCAACTATTACCACCCCAAGTAACCTTTTCAGTGGTTGTACCATAAGGATTACGATCAACAAATTTTTGATCCGTGATAAATCTATTATATTGCTCTTCTGCAGTTATAGGATTAGCAGCATTCGCCTGTTGTATACCACCACGACCAATAACAGTGTCTGCACCACAGAAATTATCATCACCAGCTAAAACAATACTGCCATGACTGCCATGTGCATAAGCCACACCAGGAGCACTTGAGCTTGAAGTAAGCCCTCCTGTTATCGCAAGGTTCGCAGCAAAAACCGGCGAAACACTTGATAACAGTGAAGTCATTACTGTTCCCAACGAAACAGCTTTAACCAAGTTTGATGTTGAATATAATTTTTTCATAAGAACCTCCTCCAACAGAGTCCAATATCATTACAACGCGCAAAAACCTCACGGCAAAACCCCTGTTTGCGCCCCAAAAAACGAATAAATTAAAGACAAAAACCATCCCCCGCGATAGCGATCCCCATCACAGCATCACCCTAAAATCTCTGAAAAGATATTGAATCTAGAAAAGTCCCCAACCCTTTGAGCTAGAGGGATTCAAGCTAAAAAATAAACCAAAACACAAGACTTTGAAAACATAACGTAATCTCCATTCAAAAACACTGCGATTTACCTCTTAACAAAGATAGTTTTACTAAAGAGCAATTCTACTTTTTAGATAAAGCGCCTCAGTAGAATGGCAAGAGTATAAAAATAATTTTTTATAAATTTGTCAAAATACTTCTCAATAAATTAGCTGTTCTTATAAGCACAAATTTATGATTTTTTTAACTTATAGCATAATGTAATGGATGACGATTACCATAATGACCTCACTCTTTTCTGCGAGGTAAGCTGTTTCAATATATGATACATATCTTTAAAAGAAATCTTTCTTAATATAATGATGTACGCTCTGTAAAAAGTTTCAACGTGCTCATCTCATCATCTTCATAAAAAGACAAAAGCGCGCCTATAAATAGTCTTTCCTTCTTCTCTCTTATATGTCTGTAACCCTTTTATAGGAACAAAACATCGTCATTGTATTTTCACTGTTGTATAATTTTTTTGTATTACTAACTGTAATTCTTTTTATAAGCAGTTTTATCTTTATTAGAGCAATACATTAATTTATAACGGTAATTTATCATTATTTCATGTTGAATAAGAGACCAAAAAAAATCGTGAGATTTTCTTATTTAAAACCTGTTTATACCGTAAAAAATCAAAAAAGTTTTATTTTTTAAAAAGGCTGTTCATTCGTATCTTATGACGTTTCTAGATGTGCTTTTCAGTTTCGATTTTACGCTTTAAATGCAATTTTAAAAGTGGCAAAGTGGCTTCGACTTCTTCCGTATCATTGAGGTTTTGAATAAGCTCTTGCAATTTTCCATAAAGCTCTGCTGCTAATTCCGCAACATCTTCAGGAGAAAGATCTATTTTTGCATCATGATAGGTCGTATAAACCAAATGTCCAAGCTTTTTCATCAGCCCAGCAGGAATCGCTTGTGGTTTAAAACCAGCTGCTTTCGCCTTTGCCATATCTGAAAACATCTCGCCATTGCCCGTTACAAGCCAGTTTAAATTGACTTTTAATTTCTGTGATAAAACAGCCAAAAATTCTACATTGGGAAAGGTCGTGCCTCTTTCAGCGTGATCATAAATGGCTTTATTAATACCTAAACGGATTGCTATTTGGTGTCTACTAAATAGCAAACTTTCTCGTATCAAACGTAATCGCTTTGCTTGTTCTGTTTTGGGTTCAATCTCTTTTTTTGCCAAATTATACAATAATACAAATATTGCATTGACTTAATTCAATATTTGTATTATACCTCTTGTTACTGCCCCTTATGTTAGGCAAAGATCTACATACATAACCCCACAAAAATGGATGTTACAGCATCCGTCTAAGCAGGAGCGAAAATTATGACAATTACACAAAAAATGCAATCGCCGTGGTATTTTACTGAACTGCGTCCCTGTAATATAACCTTGGAAAAACTCAAGCCTATCAGAGGCTATTTTCCAGAGTCAAAAACATTTGGACACAGCCTAATGAAAAAGCTAAATGCGCCACTGCCAACTCTATCAGTTTGCACGCCAAGCAAATTCTTGCCAACTGCTTTCTCAAAAGTCACAGTCATATTTTTCAGAAGCAAAAAGCCCAACACAGGTTCTCTCACTCAACAGCCTAGTAAACCTGCTTAAACCTCTTTGCAAGAATCTATAAATACACTTCCCAAAGTTTTTACATTACAACATAAGGTAAAAAGTTTATCAATGTCTAAAAATCAATATAAAACAGGTAAAATAATTGGTATTCTACAAAAAATGAGATCATCACTCGTTATTAAAAAGTCAGACGTTTACAAACCATATTTGCTTATTTTATATATTAATGGTGCTAAGTTAGCTGTAATTGGCAATAGAGATTTCAGGGTGTTTGGTTTATCGTCAGAATGCTCCTCCTCTATGCATATTAAAAGCCTTTTAGCAATGTATTTTAAATGCTATAAGTTCTATAGTAAACACATTACCATCCATATTTACAATTGGCGCTTCAAAATCTTGAAGTAATACAGTCTTTAATAGACATTGATTTAAAAGCGCGTATTTTGCAGAAAATTGACAAAACCATGAGGTTCGTATACATGGCAATTCTAAGTGATAATAGTGGAGTGATACTTAAAAAAGCTGTATGGGAAACCGCAACGCGGAGGAATTAAGCATGACCTCTTTATGCGATAAAGAATTATCTGATACATTGGTTGGTCTTTATGACGACTATCAACACGGTTTCGACATTGGAGAAGAGCTTAAATTGTGCGTGGATTTGGCGTTATCTCTTGAATTGGAACTCAGTATTCACCGTTTAAGTGAAACAGATGCTGTTTTAAAAAAAGAGATTGTGCAAACCTTACATCGTCGTAGAAATACCCATTCCAATGAAGATGAAATTGATACAATTTTTCATATGGATTTTGAAAAACAAAAATAATGCAACACTCTCCCCGTATGATAAGATATTACCTTATCGCTTTACTTTCTACTGCGCTTAAACAAAAAAACTTTCAAGAAGATTTAAAATGTTGCGTTTTCGTCTTCTTAACAACAGTGAGATGAATTAAAGAAACGCAGCAATTCTTGTGGGTCGTTATCAAAAAATAGAGAGTATTCTCTAGCATACATCAATTTATGCTTTATTCATTAAGCACCAATTTTTACATTTTCTCACTTCCCTGTAAAAGCAAAATATGAAATATGCTGTAGCGTAAATGTTTATAAAATAGCGTGTATTACCACACTTATAAATGTAATTTATTGTTTTTCATGTTTATAAAACAGCACTATGAATACTCCAACAAGTGCAAAAATGCTTTGAAAAAAATATATCGATTGAGGTGATATGCTACTGTTATCGCGTGCCATAATGAGATAGACTGCGAGGATCAAGCATCCAGAGATACCATTAAAACTTGCCTGCAATCTTCCTTGGTATTCAGGATCACAAGAGAGTTGTGATAAAGAAATCGAAAGAGCCCAACTCGAAAGTCCAAATCCAATCATAAAGTAAACAGGAAAAACAACAAAATTGTGTGTATTAACAGAGAGAATAGCGAGACCAATAGCCATAAAAGCTAATAAAATGGCTAATGTTTTCCTTATGGATAAAACTTTACAAAGAAGTGGTGAAAAAACCGCACCTGTCAATACGCCCATAGAATAAAGCACCTCAAATATTGCAAAGGTCCTGCTATCCGCATGCAAAACCTCTTGTATATAAGGAACGAGAATAACAGGAATGGTCATCAAAAGAGTCATAATAATCATCTGGCTTACATAAGGTACAAAAAGAGCCGGATTCTGTTTAAAATAATGAAGTGCTGCTGTATAATTTTCCCACCAATTTTGCTGGTTTTGATTTTTAGATCTTCGGTTTTTAGGTACCTTCATTGCAAAATTAAATAAACCAGCAATAATAAAGAATATACCACCTATTAGAAGAGTTCCTTTTGTTCCTGCATAGGACAGTATCAATCCACTTAAGCCCATACCTGCGATAGTGCCAAGTTCATAAATCATATCGATAGTCGCATTTGCATTGATGAGCTGTTCCTTCAGCACAATACTTTGAATTAAAGAAATAGCTGATGGCATATAAAAAGAGATAAAAATACCCAAAAGAGCAGATAAGACCATCAATTCAATTTCTATACCAAAATGCCATAGCATTACCCAGCCAACGATTACCAAACCTCTCACAAGATTTGAAATAATAATTTGCGTTTTACGATTATATTTATCCGCCAATATGCCCAAAATAGGGGCAAAAATAATGCTAGGCGTCCAAAGAAAAAGCATCATCAACGCTACACCACGGATTGAACTCGTCTGATTGTAAGCAAGCCACGACAATGCAATATAATTTAGTCCATTTCCAAATGTAGCAAATAAGCCACTCAAAGTAAAATAGAGAAAAGTTCTATTTTCAAATAAAGCAATGCGTTCCTTCAAATTTGAAGTGAACATAAATTATCCTCTAAAATAAATACCCGTCGATATGCATGATACATCCTGTTTAAAAACATGCATTCCTACGGTTTTCATTTTAGATCATTAAATTTAAGAAAGCAAAATTCCTTTTTTGAAGCTTTTAAAATCTTTGTGCTGTTGTATGATTAATTCTTCTATGAAAACAAAACATTTATGCACTAAAATATGCTCGAGTACATCCCTCCATGTCGTTATTCTATCACCACACTTCGTCTCTAAAAGAATAAACATACTATTATTCTCACGATAAATATTGATAACTTTTCTACTCCCCTTCTCTAAATCTTTTAAAACAAGCCCATTACAGTTAATTTTCCAATTAAAATATATAACGTGATATTTTTCCTGAGCAGTTAAATTATTGCAATCATATCTCTAAAGTTTCAGATTTAGAATACGAATACATAAGAAGGATTTATCGTGGATAAATTGATTAATAAATGATTTTATTCATAATCAAAAACAAACTTCATCTATATGACGTCGTATTTGATGATGAATTAAAGAAACAGAAGCAGTTCCATCAATTGTTATAAACCGCTCATCTATTTCTGATAAAACTTCGTATACTTCATAAACTTTTTCAATAAAAGAGAGTTGTTCTTCGTATTTTAAGTTTAAACCATCCCTTTTCTGCAACCGCTCCAGTATAGTAGTGGGCGGTAAATGAAGATAAAATGTAATATGAGGTCTTGGAATAGATTGATTTAATTTAACTACACTTTCAACAGAAAGCTCTCGAGCATAAAAATAAGCAAGACTAGAATAAACATATCGATCGCTAATTAATAAGTTTTGCGATAACATTAAGGAAGGTTCAATAATTTCAAGCGTATGTTTGCGTCTATCTGTCGCTGATAAGAGTGCGAAAAGCAACGGATCAATTGCTTTTCCATTATCTAAGTAATCTCTAATTTCTGGATTATTTCTATACCAATAACTGGATTGAAAAGTTTGTATTATATGTTTTTCTGTTGAATAATGGTGAGCAATTTCTTTTGTTTGTGTTGTCTTTCCACTCCCATCAAACCCGCATAAGACAATAAAAGAACCGGAAAATTTCTTTGGAGACCACATGGAATTATAAACTTTTTTATCAAGATACATTTTGTCTATATACTCTCCATAAGTTAAATTGTTTTATGTCTAAAATCTCTTAATGTTTAATAAGATGTTTTTTTACTCGTCTCTAAACAGAAAAACACAATACTCCCGCATTTGTATAACTTATTAACTTTATGATAAATGGCGGTATATAGACTTATTTTTAAGATAAGATTATATTTTAGACAACTGAAAATGAGATTAAGTATTTTTGAAAAATATATTTTTTGTTCACGCTACATAACCTGCCATTTTTTAACGAATTCTAGTAGAGTTTCTGAGGATTACTCCTATAACGTCGTGTAAGCGTATAGAAATGAGTTCGATCTAAGTATATTATTGCCCCTAAGGGCTGATACTAGATTGCGCTACACAGGAATCTAACGAAATCAACTCTATATTTTCTCAAACCACTGCCCACGCTATAAGCATTCGATATCCGATTCCGTCAAAAAGCAGCAGAGCAATTCTCAGAAAACATCGCTGAGATATTGAAATATGCCTTGCAAAAGCGTTTGAATCAAATGTTTCACTATATTTTTCGGTATATTCATAAACTGAAACTAAGAATATTATAATAAGACTTCAAACAACGACGACGCCCAAATCGGCCGTGACAAAGCCTCCTAAAACTGAACCAATAATACCTTCTCTATGAAAAAGACTACCATATAAAGGCTTTAATACAACCGCACACCTTAGCGCTAATGCCATAAATGTTTCTGATAGATAACGAAGTTTATTGTCACAACAACATCTAACAACCGTCAATAACAAAACCTCAACCTTGAGTATAAACAAAATCAACTTGAAAGCGCGAAATATATCTCTAGGACATAGTTCTTTATTGGCAAGCCACCTGCCAAGAGACGCAGTAAAAATACCAGCCTCCATCCTACTCATTCTCCTGAAAATAAGCTATCACTAGCATAAACATCAGCGTTCAATTTTTCCTACTGAAAAAACTTGACATGCCCAGCCATGTATGTATGTATTTATTATTCGTAAACATGTGTGCTGATTTATAATACTGCGTGTTTTTAAGAGATTTCGAAATGGGGGGATGATGTGCCCAAACAACTGATGTTTCGGTTTTATGGGCTTGTTGTCTTGCTATATCTTTCTGATATGGTTCTATTCTTAAGTAATCTTTGGAATGCTTATCGCATAACATCCTCATCGATTTTCCTAGGCATAACCATGGCTTTGGGCACCCTTACGCCTTACCTTTTAAAAAAAAGCGGACTTGTGCGCATTAAAGCCTCCCTGAGGTTGGTCGATTTATACAAAAGGCGGATCATTATCTATAGCCTTCTTTTATTGATTGCACTTTTCCATTATGCCGATTCCCCCTTTGGTTTTATCGCTGTCTCTATCTCTATCGGCTATCTCTCTTTGATTACCTTAAGCACTCTCGAGACTTATAATACTAAACTCGCACTTGGTGGTTATATTAGCGCCCAAAAGGCTTCCCGCATTATGCAAACAGTTGTGCAAATTGGCGCTTTTTTGGGAGCAGCACTGAGTGGTTATCTCTTAGAAGCGACCAGCCCTCAAGGAGCAGCGGCTGAAATTGGCTATAATGGTTTGATTGTGGCACTTTGTGTGTTTGACATCATTATAAGCCTTATAGCCGGATATATCATCTTTTGCGATGAATATAAAGCTACCGATACCACAGCACTTGCAACCGATAAGAAGTCCGTACCTACACCGCAAGCGAATGGACTCTCCCAAGAGCTTAAACTTTTATGCGTCTGCATAGGACTTATTGGCTTTCATATTTGCGCTTATAATACGCTGGCAACCATTCTTTTTCAAAGTGTGAAAAATTTTGGCTCTGAATATTATGGGCTTTGCAGTGCGGTCGCGGGCTTGGGCGCTTTTTTGGCTGCTTTTATCAAAATCCCTCGCTTTGAATTTATTCTCCCAGCCCTTATGTTGAGCGTGGCTGATCTTATTTTTAGCACCACACAATCGCCCTATTTGGCTGTGGTCTTTTGCTTTTTTATTGGCTTTTCAATGAATACCATGCGAATTAATGCCCGAAAACATACGATTGAAGCGACTAAAACAGAAGCTCAAGCAGAGCTGGTGGGAAGCTATAGCGGCATGCTTTATACTCTCTCCCAATCGGCAGGTTATGTTATCCTTGGTCTTCTTACAAGCTCTGCCCTTATGGGCCCTCAAGCAGCTGTTTATCTTCTACCCCTTATAGGAATGATAATCTTTATTTATATCCTTTTCTTTTTATCGCGGCAGGCCACAGCATGAGCAAATCCATTCTTATTGTCGACCCTTTCTCCACGGGTGCCCTCTATGGCCCTGCTTTGCAAAAATTAGGCTATACTTGTTATGGTGTTGTCTCTCAACAAGCTCCTTTTTCACACTATATGCTTTCTTATCAGGGAAAAGGCATGGCAGAAGCGAAACTTCATAATGTAGATGAGATCAAGACACGCTTTCCTATCGGTGCGATAGAGGCCGTGGTAGCAGGCGCCGAAGGGGGTATTTATTGTGCAGATCAATTGGCGGCTTATTATAATTGCCCTGGGAATAATCCCTCAACCACCGATTGGCGACGAAAAAAGGCAGTAATGCAAAGGCGCCTTTGTGAAAATGGTTTATCTTACATTCGGTCGAAGATTCTTACAAAAGGCGATTGTGCTATCGATGATTTTGAAAGTCATAGCGGCTATGTGGTAAAGCCAAATGATTCTGCTGGGAGTGATGGCATTTTGTTTTTCTCCAGCCGTGAGGAAGTGGCGGCATGGTCCTCTCGAATCGACTGGACGCAAAAAAATATTTTTGGCGCACCTAACGAGGCTTATTTGCTCCAAGAAAGATTGGAGGGAGAGGAATACATCGTCGACGCCGTCGTAAAGGGAGAGGCTATAAAAATATGTAGTTTATCACGATATAAAAAAGGTATTCATAATGGAAGTGCTTTTGTTTATGAATCGCTTGATGTGCTTGATGCTCAAGATCCTTCTTATGCCCCTCTTATCTCTTATGCAAAACAATGCATTCGCGCGCTGGGGATTGAATATGGACCCGCGCATATGGAAATCATGCAAACAGCTCGTGGTCCAGTGATGATCGAAGTAGGAGCCCGCCTCCACGGAGGAATTGCACCCACCTTGTTCGCACATTGCTATGAAGATGATTTACTTGAAAGCTCCGTTAATCTTATTGCAAGAGTGTTTTCGCAAAAACCAAGCCACTTTAAGAAAAAGGGGCGTATTATCTTTCTTATCAACAAGATCGACGGTCATATTATAAAAGATGTTAACTTATGGCAGCAAAAGCTTCATTCTTGGGAAAATGTGGTTCATTTTATGCTCTTTTTTAAAGAAAACGAGCCCCTCCCCCTAACCGTCGATTTAAATACCTGCCCAGCTATTATAGCAATTTGGGGACACAGTGATGATGAATTATCAGCTTTGGAGAGGATCATTCGTAGCAATTTCTTATAAAATACAATAATTGGAAAGAAAACATAGATTCATCAGCGTAACTAATTGAAAATATAGACAAATATTAAAAATTGATCAAGCTTAATGGATTAAACAACAAGGAAATAATTTTGTTTACAGCTTTATTGTCGAGCATTCGCGGATGGATTCTGGTATTATCTCTATCTGGAACTCCCTACAGGCATGAAGCAGAAAAGTTATCAAGCATACTTAGTATACCTAATGACAACTGCTATTACCATACGTGATGGCTCTAATGTAGGTGGATTTGAACTTTTAAATAATTTCTTAACTCTTGCATCACTCTATTTCCATACTTTTTAAATAATATTCAATAACTTAAGTAAAATAAATATTTTTTATTTTGGGTTTTGGTGTGTTGTTAATCTAAAGCATGTGAAGAGAATATATTAAAGAATTAAAATATTTATATATCGAGATTGAAGATGTCCTATTTTACCAAAAGAAGAACTATTATGACACAGGTGAATTTAGCTATTAATATTTTGTTGCAAACAAGTGGAAAAAGAATGCTGAACGTAGAAAAAGTTGCATAAGAATCTTTAACAAAAATGATTAAAATTTAGATAGAATTACAAGGTATGAAATAAAATTGGTTCCATCAGCACTGCAATTTTTTCTGGTTAATTTATTCTACCGATATCGTTAAGGCTTTCTTCTAATGACATCGCCTATCATTAGAGAGAGAGATGATTGTTTTTCGAATTGTGACAGCACACAAATTTCGTGATTTATTTTGCCCATCAAAAGATGTTGGTTAGTTGAGTAAGTTAAAAAAATACATAGCATTCCGTATAATGCCGTGTGTATGTATAAAACTTCTCCGAATGATCGTGTTAATAGCAATGTTGAAGGAGTGCCTTTTTGGAAAGATTGTACAGCAATTACGAGTATCTCTAGGAGGAAAAGCACTGATTTTTAGAACAGAGAGAAACATTGATCATAACAGTTTATTAGGCTAAACGCAGAATATTTATCCTAATAATTGATGATCGAATTGTAACAGAATAGATTTTTGATCATCATAAAGAAAAAGGTAGGAAGCATGTTTCTTTTAGTTAAGGAAGAGTGTTGCTCATTTTTCTTTCTAAAAGTAAGCAAATTCAAAGATAATTTTTTTGTTCTTATAATGGTGAGAAAATAATTGTCGAAGTTAGTGAAGGGGAGATTCCAATACATTATTACAAAGTTTAATAAAAGCTGGAATACTTAAAAACTCTTTAGCTGCTATAATGATTTAAGAATACCAGATTAGGATACGAGCAATTCAAGAGTTCAAAACTTTGTGATAATATTGGTTTAGAATTACATCCTGTTCATTCAGACGAGATGAGCCGATTATTATATGTCATAGAACCATATGGGCGGGAAATTAAAAAAAAGCTTATCCAGAATCTGACTTAAAGGTTTTGGGAACTTTAGTAGTAAGATTGGCTTGGTCTCATGTTACCCAAAAATTAGCACCCAATCTTGTTGTGACTAGACTAAATTTAGAAGATCTGCTCACTGAACGTTTTATAATATTATGAAATGATAAAAATATTAATATTTCTTCTTGTCCCGCACATGAAACAGATGCTATTTGTATTTGTTATCCTTTGCACCATTGTTCGAAATATATTTTAGATGGTTGTCACTTGAAATATGTCTTGGAAAATTATTGGAAAGTAATTTCCTATTATTTGTCTCAATCTATGGGCGCAACGTTATCAAGTATAGAATCCATACTGACAGATGACTTGCAAAAAATAAGTCCCTATAACGCATTTGAACTAAAATTTTATGAAAAACTGGAATTTAGTACCGAACCATCTTCGACAATGGAGAAAATCATAAAATGGCTCGAGTCTCTGTTTAAGAGTGAGAAAGCTATTGCGTAATTCTGTTTTTCTTATGATTTTGATTGGTTGTTTGACGAGTTTTTGTGCTAGTGGTGTATTATCTATTGGCCTTTCTTTGTTACAATTCCAAGATACAACTGGAAAAGCATCTGCTACTTTAAATGTTGTTAATTTAATCGCAATTGGAATTGCAGGCTTATGTTTGGGAAATGTGTTGGTGCGCTATCAAGGCTTTATAATTGGGTTTTATAGTCAAATTATTTGCGCTTGTTTATTATCGTTCTTATTATTTATAAACAATCCGGTACTTATTTTATTTGTATTTTTTTTACTTGCTCTCTTGATGGGGGCTGATAATCCAAATAACAATAGTGCCTTGAATCAGCTGGTTCCAGCTCCCAAACAAAAAGCTGGAATTTTTGCATTTTATACTAGTTGCTGTCAGTTTTTTGTTATTATATCCCCATTGCTTATATATTTTATAATTGCGCATTTGGGGCACAAAATAGCCATAGCCTTTATTGTGTTTATTTATCTTTTGAATGCCAGCCTATGGTTTCGTATAAAATCTATACAACAAATAAACAGAGTAAAAGAGCTATTAAAAAAGCCATCTCAAAAAGCTTATGGAGTTGGTTTTAGGTGCCTTTGGCGGGTTTCTGCGTTGCGTTTTTTAACGATTAATCGTATTTTGAATAATTTTCTCTATACGGGGCCTATTGTTCTATTGCCACTTGTTCTTGCATCTATAACATCAGATAATACAAAATTTACAGCTATTCAAAATACTATTTTTGCTTTGTCAGCACTGGGTTTTGTAGTCAATGGTCTTATCTCATCCTATTATTTACGAAAATTTCCATCTTTAATTCGTTTTTTTGTATGGGGAACACCGGCTTTTGCAGTGATCGCAATCTCTTTTGTTTTATATTTAAATTTTACTCAATATTCCCTTTATATTATGGGCTTTTTATTAGGTATTGGGCAATTTTATTTTAGGGTATCGGGAATAACAATTGGACAAGCTATCACACCTAGTGAAAATTTAGCCGAGGTGATTTTGGCAGGCGATGCCAGTGTGCGCATCATAACAGCTTTATTCTCTATTGTGCTTTTATATGCCGGAAATTTTTTTTCATTTTCTACATTATACGTCCTGTGTATATTTATAGGTTTTTGCGCCCCTTTATTTATTTTACACGGACTATCTATTTACATACAAAGCTTAGAAATAAAAGAAAGCACCGCATGAATGATCTTCAATTATTATATTACGTCAGCCTTTTTTGATTATCGTATAGATAAAAATTTTGTACAAATATTCATGACATTAATTTTAAATGAGCACATTGCGTGAGAAAAGCTGAGGTGTTCGTTACCTCTCATGTGGATAAAACGCATTTAGCCCGTTAATCGGAATTGCAAATAGCACTATGATCACCATTAATTCTGAAACTCTATCAGAAGTTAGTGATAATGGCAAAAATCCCTTAATGATATTTGAAGAGATCGTTTATGCTAGATCAGGTTATCTAAAGATCGAGAGGAGAGTAACTTAGAAGTTATAAAATTCATGGAAATTCAACTGCAATTTCTAGGTATACATAATGACAGATACAGATCAGCGCAAACTGGTCAATTGCAAACAGTAAAAAAATCCTGAGCTTTTTAAGCTATGTCATATCAAGCATATGAAAATTCGTTTTAAATTAATGGCGGAGAGAGAGGGAGCGTTATATTTATATAAAATCAATAAGTTATATAAAAGTTCGGGAGTTTTGATTCCGTTGATTCTTTTAACTTATTTTATGTCTATCCCGAACCTTTTTGTAGCTTTTTGATTGCTTCTATTGCAAGTCGTTTTCTATCAGCTGTTTTGGTATAAAGGGATGCCATTTTATCTTCTGTCCAGCCAAAAAGCGCTTTCATTTGCGAAACTGTCGCACCAGCATTGGCTGCACGTGTTGCTGCTAATTTTCGCAATCCGTGCGCTGATTTTTTAATACCTGCTGCATTACATGCTTCACGAAAGAGGTTGCCAAAACTTTCTTTGACAAGCTTATTTCCACCTTTACCACAAATGAATGTTTCATTACCTATAGGACCAATTTTAAGGGTTTTCTCTAGTTCTGGTAAAATAGGAAGAAAAACATCTGTTTTAAATTGGCTCTTTTCTGTTTTGAGATAAATGATATTATCTTTGACGTCTTTCCAGCCGATACGAACGGCATCACCACGACGCAAGCCTGTATAAAGAAGAACATCAATCCAGACGCGTTCATGTGTACCATGTGACCAACGGTGATAATATTTGTCTATGTCCTCTTCTAGCCATGGCAGTAATCCCTCACTGTTTAAAGATTTTGGTGCTTTTATATTAAAGGCAGGATTTCTATTTAAAAGGGCATTATCAACCGCCCAATTAAAGAGACCGTTTAAAGAGGTCAAAAAATGTTTTGCCGCGGCGGGGGTATCTCGCCTTCTGTCTACGGCTTCAAGAATGTGTTGTTTGTTTATGCTTTTATATGCACGATCACCGATATGTTTAGAAACATTATTCAGAATTCGATATTTAACTTTTTTAGTAGATTCTGATTGATTATGCCATTGCATGCTTTGTAAATACTGATGCAACAACCAATCGAAAGACCCTTCTGTGAGTCTGGTGCGCCTCTTTGTTTTGGAGGAGCCATTTTGCGCTTGTTTAATAGCCAGCGTATAATTGTCAACAAACTCTTGCGTTCCATAGGTTCCTTCAATCCGAAACCGTGGTCCATGACCAATACGTACATACCATATAACTTTACCATGGCGTGTACATTCACGAACAAGATGCGGTGGACGGCGTTTTGGCATGGCTAAAACTTTATACCGTCGACAGAGGGGCAGCTTTTGCTGGTCTCGTAGTCTTCTTGTTCATTTTCAAGCGGTGGAAAATCATCAATGCTATAAGTATTATCTGTCGTTGTTGGTGTTATGGTTTTATTGATATGAATTAATAATTCTCCTGTAGGTTTGATTTCTATGAGTTCACATCCTTGTTTTTTAGCTTCTCTTAAAGCACGAGCAATAGCTGGTTGCGTGATAGTAGGTGGGCGGTGTGGCATGTTTATTCCCCTTCATTTTAGATGTAATTCACTCGTGGCGTGAATCACGCTGGTGTTAAAATTTTGTTTGTGTTGCTAGAAAGGAATGTCGTCTTTTGCTGAAGAGTCGCCGTTCTAGGCGGTCATAGTTCGTTTACAAGCTTCTGAATTATCATAAATTTTTGTATCGCCATAAATTCTTGAATCATTATCGATAACCACATTTCCATAAATTTCTACGCTTCCAAAAATATGACCTCCATATATTTTGACGTTATTATAAATTTTTGCATTTCCAAAAATCTCTGCATTATAAGCAACTTGTGCGTTATCAAAAACCTTAGCGCTATCGTAAATATTGGCAAACAAATACGCCTTGGCATCATTATAAATCCAACAATCGTTTTCATGACTTAAATTGTCTTCATGCTCTATAAAGCCGCCAAGATCACCTGCCTTTACATCTCCAAAGTCTTTCAATGCACGGATGCGGTAAAGCGTAATGTATCCATCAAACTCAATTGTTTCATCAGTAAGTTCGTATTTTCTCATCTGGTCTTTTCTCCAGTTGATATGGCGTTATAGTCATCAACGTGTGCGCTACGGTAAACTTTTGCATCACCGTAAACTTTTGCTTCTCCGTAAATTTCTGCATTATCGTAAACACGTGCTTCATCGTAAACGCGTGCTTCATTGTAAACTTTTGCACGCCCATGAACATGTGCATTGCCAAAAACCAAGGCATCACCAAAAACCTTGGCATAACCGTAAATCTCTGCATTATGGGAAATGCATGCCTCACCGTAAACGTGTGCATGATCATAAATTTTAGCATCACCATAAATCCTTGCACTATCGCACACATCTCCGTCTTTAACTTTTGCATTGCCATAAACTTCTGCCTTATCGGAAACATATGCATAACCGTAAACCTCTGCATTTTCTAAAACTTTTGCATAATCGTAAACGCGTGCATAACCGTAAACCTCTGCCTTATCGTAAACACGTGCTTCATCGTAAACGCGTGCACAATCGTAAACCTCTGCCCTGCCGTAAACGCATGCATAACCGTAAACTTCTGCTTCTCCATAAATTTCTGCCCTACCGTAAACGCGCGCTTCATCGAAAACGCGTGCGCTCTCGTAAACATGTGCATTATCGGAAACTTTTGCTTCATCGAAAACAAGTGCATTGCCATAAACACGAGCATCTCCAAAAACACAAGCCTTATACCAAATCCAACAATTGCCCTCATGGGATAAGTTGCCTTCATGCTCTATAAGACCGCCTAGGTCGTCTGCTTTAATACCACCAAAGTCTCGTAAGGCACGAATGCGGTGGAGAGTTTTGCCATCAACTTCAATTGTTTCATCAGTAAGTTCATATTTCTTTTCCATGATTTATTTCCTTGATTTGCGCACAATCCACCCGTAGCGTGAATCATGCATTACTTAAAAGTTGTTAGGAAAGGGTGGGGGTGCTGGGAGGAGAGAGCACCCCCATATGTAAAAAGTTTGTAAGTTTATTTTTTAGATGTGTTCAATTTCATATTTCCAATCAGGCAATTGAGTAAGAGCTAATGCGAGTTGTCCTCTATGGCACATGCATACATTGGCTTCAAAACAGGTGATTGCAACACGCTTTTTATTTAAAAAAATTTGATATAATTTATTTATTGCACAAGAATTATTCTTGAGAGTTGTATTTTGATAATCTTCAAAAAGGCGGTCATAATCTTTTTGTGTTTTCAAATTTCTTCGTTTTTCAGAAGTAATTCCAAGTTCAGGCATATGCATATATTCAATATCAATGTTGCTTACAGCTTGCTCTAATTGTCTTTTCGAAAATCCCTGTTTTCTACTTATTGGATTTTTACGAACATCACATAAAGTTTTGATATTGTTTTCTATGAGACAACTAAGATAATT
>NZ_JBHIMP010000141.1:0-312 GCF_042194175.1 Bartonella sp. MR168JLCBS
AAGTTGCCCATATTATAGTAATGATAGAAACTCCTAAGTTGGTAAGGAAACATGATTTCTCCTTAGATATCAATGGCACGATCTTTCAGCAGAAAGTATGGGCAGCAGTATGTGATGTACCATGCGGTGAAACAATTTCATATAAGTTGTTAGCTCAACGTATCGGTATGCCCAATGCTTTTCGTGCAGTCGCTCATGCATGTGCATGTAACAAATTGGCATTAGTTATCCCTTGCCATCGTGTTGTGGGCAAGAATGGTTGTATATCTGGATATCGTTGGGGCAACGAACGAAAACAGATTTTGCTACAAC
>NZ_JBHIMP010000141.1:364-755 GCF_042194175.1 Bartonella sp. MR168JLCBS
TTTTGTTTGATTGGTATTGTAATCGTTACAGTTGTACCTTTCATTTCTTTAGAGATAATTTCAAGTTTTCCTTTGTGTAGTTCTAGCAAGGAGCGCGAGATTGCTAATCCAAGACCTGAGCCAGTGTAGGTTTTCGTGAGTTGGTTTTCAACTTGTTCAAAAGGTTGACCAAGTTTTTTGATTGCTGATTGAGGAATGCCAACCCCTGTATCTTTAATTTTAAAAACAAGATTATTTTTTTTCTTTAAAGCGCAAACATCAATGTTTCCACCAGAAGGTGTGAATTTAACAGCATTTGAGATGAGATTAAGGAAAATCTGTTTTATAGCACGGCCATCAACTTCTGCATGAAGTTTTGTAGCAATATTCGTCGTAACAAAAATATTTTTTT
>NZ_JBHIMP010000141.1:765-1105 GCF_042194175.1 Bartonella sp. MR168JLCBS
GTGGCATAAGTGTTCGCAATGCTTCACTGATGATAGGCTCAAGATCGATATTCTTACAATCAACAGTAAATCTTCCAGCTTCTATTTTAGACATATCAAGAATATCATTAATAAGGGTTAGAAGATGGCTACCTGAATTGTAAATATCACGCATATATTCCTTATAGCGTTTTGAGCCAAGAGGGCCAAAGGTAGATTGCAACATGATGTCTGAAAAGCCCAGAATGGCATTCAGTGGAGTCCGCAATTCATGGGACATATTGGCTAAAAATTCTGATTTAGCTTTGTTAGCACTTTCAGCCCGCTCTTTTTCTGCTTTCAGACTTTTATTAAGTTTTTC
>NZ_JBHIMP010000142.1:0-1104 GCF_042194175.1 Bartonella sp. MR168JLCBS
TATAATATTTTTCCAGGGTTCATAATCCCTAACGGGTCGAGTGTTTTCTTAATCTTCTGCATAATGTCTAATGCAACAGGTGATTTGAAAGTGCGAAGTTCTTCACGCTTAAGCTGACCAATTCCATGTTCTGCAGAAAATGTGCCCTTATAGTCCATTACTAGAGCGTGAATGCGATGATTCATTTGTGACCATAACTGTAAAAACGCCGCAGTATCAGCTCCAAGGGGCTGTGCAATATTATAATGCAGATTTCCATCGCCCATGTGTCCAAAACAAACCACCCGCGCACCTGGAGCAATATCTTCAACAATAAGAGCTGCCTCAGCGATAAAATCAGGAATGGAAATAATAGGTACCGCAATGTCGTGCTTAATAGATCTTCCTGCTAACTTTTGTGCATGTGACATACTTTCACGTAATTGCCAGAAAAAATCTTGCTGCTTTAATGATTGCGCAATAACCGCATCTTCGATCACTGCATTCTTTAAAGATTCTTCCAAAATAGTATGTAACACCGATAATGCCTCATCATCACCCCGTAATGATGAAATATTAATTAAGACATACCATTCATGCCCATGTTCAAAAGGAGACTTCTCGCACATTTTATAATCTAAAGCCATTTGTAAGCTCAGTTGTCCCATCAGCTCAAAACCAGTCAACATCCCTCCACCATAGCTCTGAGCAAGAGATAAAAATTCAAGAGCCTTAGCTGGACTGTGTAAGCCCACAAAGGCAACTGCTTTTCCTCTGATCTTTGGAAAAAGTTTTAAAACTGCTGCAGTGATAACGCCTAGAGATTTTTCAAATCATAGCCGCTATTGTCTTTCTTCACAAAACGCAAATCATCTAAAATACGACCATCAGGCAAAACAACTTCTAAACCAAGACAAAGCTCACGCATATTGCCATAAGCTAAAACGGCTGTTCCTCCAGCATTAGATGAAAGATTTCCCCCTATCTGACAGGAGCCTTCTGAACCCAGAGAAAGAGGGAAAAAACGATCCGATTCAGCCACTTTTTTCTGGAAGTCCTGTAAAATAACGCCAGCCTCCACCACAGCAAAATTCCCCTCAAGATTCATACATCTAATCTGGTTCA
>NZ_JBHIMP010000143.1:0-830 GCF_042194175.1 Bartonella sp. MR168JLCBS
CGAGACGCTATGAGTCATTTTGCAGGAGGTGTGCATATTGTGACAACAAATGGCATTAAAGGAAGGCGCGGGGTGACAATTTCAGCGTGTTGTTCTTTATCTGATGATCCCCCAACACTTCTTGTTTGCCTAATGCGCCATAATCCTAAGAATCAGTTATTTATGGAAAATGGGAATTTTTGTGTTAATAGCTTGGCAGGAAAACATCGTCCACTAGCGGATGTTTTTTCCAGGCGCTGCAATTCCACAGAAACTGAATGTTTTGATATAGCACAATGGGGGACTTTGCAGACTGGTGCCCCTAGTCTTTCAGATGCTTTAGCTTCATTTGATTGTCGTTTGATTTGTTGGCACGAGCATGCAACCCATTACGTTTTGATTGGTGAAGTTGTTGCAATCAACTGTAATCAAGAAAAAGAGGCTTTGATGTATTTGAATCGTGGATATCATACTCTACCTTTATAAAAATTTTTATTTTTTTACTAAGATGATTTGTTGTTGGTCCGTTTGGGTTTTAGCTCAACGATTTTTATGTTTTTTAGAATGGCTGGAAAAAAGACGTATGATGTATGGAAGAGTCCTAATCAGTTATTATTTCCAAGAGAATACATGCTATGCAAAAAAGTGACTGAAGACCTAAACAATGACTTTAAACACATTTTTAGAGTGTTATAAAAAAGCATTTTGCACTTGTGTTGATCGATATTGAACAATATATAGACCCCACATACCATATATGGAGGTTTTTATGGAATGAACGAAGAGATTGATGGTCAATATCGCCCTAGTGAAGATGAGCCTTTTATGAATGAGCGGCAAAAGGCGTATTT
>NZ_JBHIMP010000143.1:847-1103 GCF_042194175.1 Bartonella sp. MR168JLCBS
TTCTTGGAAGAATGATATATTAAGAGAAGCCCGTGAGACTTTGGAAAATTTGCAGGAAGAGAATGGCGGTCAACCTGATCTGACTGATAGAGCATCTTGCGAAACTGATCGTACAATCGAATTACGTGCTCGTGATCGTCAGAGAAAGCTTATTTCAAAGATAGATGCTGCTTTAGAGCGCATTGATGATGGGACTTACGGTTTTTGTAAAGAAACTGGTGAGCCTATTAGTATAAAGCGTCTTGAGGCTCGACCG
>NZ_JBHIMP010000144.1:0-1098 GCF_042194175.1 Bartonella sp. MR168JLCBS
ACCTGTTCTGTTTCTTTTAGCTTTTCTTTTTGCTCCTAAACACCGTTATATTGCTGCGCGATTACCTATCAATGCGGCAAAAAGAGGTGTAGTGATATCATGATTGATCAATTACTCCTTCCTTTTCAGTTTTCTTTTATGCTTAAGGGCATGTTTATTGTCATAATCCTTTCTGTTCCAATGGCGATGCTTTCTTGTTTTCTTATTTTGAAAGGATGGGCACTTTTAGGTGATGCAATTTCCCATGCGGTTTTTCCTGGTGTCGTTTTTGGTTATATGACAACGCCGTGGGTGATAACATTTTTGACTTCTTTGCCATTTGCTTGGTTTCAGCATGTGCATCCGGCTAATGTTACAATGACTTTGATTACTTGTGGTGCTTTTGTTGCGGGTATGATTTGTGCACTCGCAACAGGTTTTTTAGGAAGCAATAGCCGTATTAAACAGGATACGGTGATGGGCGTTGTTTTTTCATCTATGTTTGGTTTGGGGCTGGTTTTAGCAACCTCTATTTATAGTAGCTTAGATTTGAATCACATTTTATTTGGTAATCTTTTGGGTGTTAATTGGCTTGATATTACGCAGACGGCGATAATTTCTGCTGTTGTCACCTTTATTTTAGGAGCGAAATGGCGCGATTTTATGCTATACATTTTTGATTCAGTTCAAGGTCGTGCAATGGGATTACGAATATCGGTACTCCACTATACCCTTTTAGCAATGATTTCTCTCACTATTGTTGCGGCTTTGAAAGCTGTTGGAATTGTTCTCGTTATTTCTTTATTGATAGCGCCGGGAGCAATAGCTTATCTTATCACAAAGCGGTTTTCTCTTATGTTGATAATCGCTATACTTATTGCTGCTTTTTCTGGTTTTTTAGGTGTTTATCTAAGTTTATTTATTGGCTCTGATTCTGCTTCCACGATTGTATTGATTTTAACACTGATCTTTGTAACCATTTTTATGTCGGTTTTCTTGCGTCGAATTACCGTTCATGAAATTTGAGCACGCCAAAAGTTATGCATATCAGCCATGCATTTTTGTGTATTGTCTCTCATGTTTGTTTTAAGTAGAAGACGAGGCGCTAGGTTATTTTCC
>NZ_JBHIMP010000145.1:0-1094 GCF_042194175.1 Bartonella sp. MR168JLCBS
GAGCGATTGAACCAACCCATTTTCTCTCCCAAATTTGTTTTCTCCTTTTCATTTGCAGCCATGTTCCCTTTTCAAAGAAAAGGCATATCACAGCAACTTGACTTGTGGGATATGTCCCTATGGTTTTCGTTCTAATTTACCTAATTGGCAAGAAGAAACAACTGATATTCTAATGAGGTAACAGCAACAATTCTAAGACATATATGATGGGGAGGAAAGGAAAACGGGCTTATCGGCTTACAATTTTTTTAAAAGCGCTGGGTCTTTATGGCCATCCCATTAACAATGGTTGGTACGTATTTGCGAGCATTGCCACAAACTATAATCACCGCTGAAGAAGGCAATACTGCCTAAGTATTCTATAGATGACGAGATATCTATCAATAATTTGGATATGAAAATATTAGATTGGTTGCAAAAGTTTATTCCCTATTTTGCTAAGAAGGCTGCTAAACAAATACACACGCCCAGGCAATTACAGTGTTGTAACCATACATAATAGGAATTTCTTAGATCGAACTGCATATGTTAGCACCCCAATGCGATGCGATGGTCACTGGAATTTGTACGCTAGGCGTTTATACTGATATGACAGCATAAAGCAAGCTGCACTGTTACAGTATACAAAATTGCTGCAACGTAAACAGCTGTCAAAGCATCTTATCTGGGATCATCTAAAACCCATCTTATCACGAGAAAAATATTTTCAAAAGGTGACGGACTATCGTAAAAACTTTTAAGGATGATCTTATAAGATAAGAAAAGACATCCACCATCGATGTGATAACATAGAGACCACCCATCACCCACTCTTCCTGTCGTTCATTTGTAAATTTTTTCTATAATATGCAGAGATGAAAGACACTCTCCCATAAAAAAGAGGCGTTCCCCCCCCCCACGACGCAAGAAGCCGCCATCTTCCTCCTGAAAAACGAAGGAGCAATCCCTCTTCTCTCCGTAGCAGCCCCGCCGCGTTTCTCTCAAAGGGAAAATTCTTTTCAATCAACCCAAATAGAAATTCCCACACCTTCTCTCCATCAAAAATCAATCTCTCTTAAGGAGCAGATTTTTTGCAGTGTGAGAATCAAGATTGC
>NZ_JBHIMP010000146.1:0-1090 GCF_042194175.1 Bartonella sp. MR168JLCBS
TTTATTCTCTACAACGATAGATTGGTGTAGATAGCTTTTAGCAAGATTATTTTTTATAAATCTTTGCGTTGTATTTTCAGATTTAAATGAAGAGTGCAATGGAGTAAGAAGTTCACATCAATCTAATCAGAGAGATGATTTAGCAAAATGAAAGCACATTTTACAAATGTAAAATCATAAAGCTTTCTCTATGTAATAGAAAATCAGCTTAGAGTTTTCCACAGGGCTTATAGTAATGTGTCGGAATCATGAGACGGAAGTACTAGAGACGTCCCCTGTTCAAACAATCCTCAAATACTTATTCAAATGAGAAAAACTGCTTTCAATACCACCAAAAGTACCAGCAACAGTCTTATAGCTCGTTTCAATTGCATTCAAGACTAAGTTTTTTAAAGTGGGTTCATTAAGCATCACTCTGGTTACACTCTTATCGAGTGTATCGGCTGTTTTTGCTTTGACTTTACCTATGAGCCAGGAAGTTATTTTGGATCGTAAGACTAAGAATGATCGTAAGAATATTTGTATTCTTTCTCTAAGTGCTTTTGATGGCAAGGGTGTTTTGGCAGAAGATGGTGATGGTTATGTTTGTGGTTTAGATCAGGTTTCTGGGTTTACAGCTATACCATCTGCAGCAACTTGAGAAATTTTGAAATTGGGTGTTGTTCATTGGCCAACCTTAAAGATAGGATCCAACCACTTCCCATTCTCATATCCAGCACCGCCACCAAAATAAGCAGCAAGCTTATTGCTCATCATATAAAGCTGAGAACCATTTATGGCATCTGTTGAAGCTTTACTAATGTCACCGTTCAAAAGATAGGTAATCTTACTCTCCGTTTTGTTTCCGTCGTTTGTATGAAGCGCAACAAAGGCATTCTCAGTATCGCTCCACATTAAGGCATTTTTAGAAAAATTTTCAATTTGCTGATTAAAGCTATTGGCTACATATGTTAGACGGCTATTCACACTCCTGACATTCATATCAAGCCCTGTCAACGCTGAGTCAACATCTGTAAAGATCTTTTGTTTTACATTACCATCTGTAGAAACTTCAGATAAATTATATCTAGGCCCCACAAAGACACCACCT
>NZ_JBHIMP010000147.1:0-611 GCF_042194175.1 Bartonella sp. MR168JLCBS
AAGCGAAATAAAAAAGCCCCGTATTTCTAGGGGCTTTTCCATATTCAGATTTGTCATAGATCATAATGTGGAGGTGTTTATTTGATGAAATATTAGCTGCCTCTCGCATTTTTCCTTAACTAAATAGTTTCGTGAAAAATGTTACAACAGAGTGCATGAATTCAAATAATGCATCCCATAAGTTTATACCTTTTTTGTGTAATTCTTCTAGACTTCTATGGAATGAAGTAGGGTTATATCTACCATATATGGTTATAACGTTGTCCACTGTACCCTTTGTTGGTTCAAGAATTTTTAAATCAGTTTCAAGAACAGTAAAAGGAGCAACAACAGGTTCTGATTGTTGAATAACTATATGATCAGATTCTTGAAGCGCAACAGCTAAACAACTTGTGATTGCACCAGCGATAAAAAAATATCTGATATTCATAGCTTTTCCCCTTCATTTATTAGTAACAATATGGATAATACATAAATTAACTTTAAATTAATATAGTAAAAATACAACATCTATAAAAAAGAATAAAATTTTTCTTTGATTTTCTCAAATTTTTCCTTTTTTACTTCATGAATTATTTCAAATTCTATTTTATGGATAATGAAAAATAGGA
>NZ_JBHIMP010000147.1:673-1090 GCF_042194175.1 Bartonella sp. MR168JLCBS
AAATGGGTGACAAAAAGTAGTGCAGGCAAATTTCTTTTTATGCCATGATGAAAAGGTTCATAGGTGCTAAATGCCTACGAGAGCTAGGAAAATCCTGAGGAGCCAAGGTGTATTTTGCGGGGAGTATATTTTGTGGAGGTTGGGTCGGTGTGTCCTGTGTGGGGTGAGGGACATCCTGTCGGTAATGCGTTAATTCTCTGAGAAAAGTTGAGAAAACTAGGGAAGTTTGTTCTTTCTATCTCTCCTCCCGATTGCCTGGTGCATCTGCCATGGATGTTTCTTTTGCAGCCTTAATATTTAAGACGATTGTATGATGGGATAGCAAGTAAAAGGAGCTGAAAAGTCTAAGGTCATTGGGAAATCTGAGTGCTGTTCTTTACTCATTTCTTTCTTTTGTTTCGTTCTCACAAGATATTA
>NZ_JBHIMP010000148.1:0-329 GCF_042194175.1 Bartonella sp. MR168JLCBS
TCAGTCGAAAATAGATGGTTATCGTTCGCGTGCGGCCTATAAACTCATCGAAATGAATGAGCGCTATAAATTTCTCAAAAAAGGTCAAAAAATCATTGATCTGGGAGCGGCGCCGGGGGGATGGTGTCAGGTGGCTCAGCGTATTGTAGGGTCAAGTGATGAAAAGCCTAGTGTGGTTGGCATTGATTATTTGCCTGTTGTTCCATTGCCTGGGGTTATAATGCTGGAAATGGATTTTTTGCATACAGATGCACCGCAGAAATTGATTGATGCTTTAGGGACAAAGCCAGATGTAGTGCTTTCTGATATGGCCGCACCAACAATAGGAC
>NZ_JBHIMP010000148.1:412-768 GCF_042194175.1 Bartonella sp. MR168JLCBS
TTTTAGTAAAGGCCTTTCAAGGTGGGGCAGAAAACACCCTTCTTACGACATTGAAACAGAACTTTAAAACAGTCCATCATGTTAAACCACCTGCAAGCCGGACAGAATCAGTGGAGCTTTATCTTCTAGCACTCGAATTTAAGGCAAAAACAGAAGTAAAATAAAAGCTTTTTTTTCAGAAGGTTTAAGTTGCTTACATATTTAACTGTGAGGATATTTTCAAACAGGTGTCAGTAATATTGTTTATAGTTTTTTGTAAATGATGAAAAACTGGTAAAACTAATATATACCTTTAAAGTAGGAAGAATTGATGCCTCAGTGAGCATTTCCAATGAAATTTCTTGATCAAGCTAAAG
>NZ_JBHIMP010000148.1:847-1088 GCF_042194175.1 Bartonella sp. MR168JLCBS
ATGGAGGACGTGGTGGTGATGTTTGGGCTCTCGTTGTAGATGGGCTTAATACACTGATCGACTATCGCTACCAGCAACATTTTAGAGCAAAAACAGGGGGGCATGGCAAGGGGCGGAATATGACCGGTGAAAAGGGTGATGATATTATCCTTAAAGTACCGGTTGGGACGCAAATTTTTGAAGAAGATAATACAACATTAATCTGTGATTTAACGGAAGTTGGACAACGTTATCGTCTTGC
>NZ_JBHIMP010000149.1:0-1087 GCF_042194175.1 Bartonella sp. MR168JLCBS
CATACAGAATTTCTTTAGAAAAGAAAAAAATCAATGAAATGTACTTTGGCTAAATGAAAGCACAGTATTTATATCCCTTCATATTCGAGAGTTGCCAATGAGTATTCGAAATACTTCTCCAATGACATTCGCTTTAGTTTATCCAATCTCAGTAGGGTCATTATCGGCTAAAGGTATAAAGGTTCGTATCTCTGCAGATCAGAAAGAGTGCGCACATTTAGCTAAGAATCATGACTTAATGGAAGTGAAGTTTTGTGAGGGAGAATTCCATATTTTACCGTGGAAAAAGCATGGAGTACGCGTAAAAGGTTTATTGCGGGCATGTATAATACAATTGTGTGTTATAACATTAGAGCGACTAGAAAATATTCTCGATGAAAATATTGAGGTTTTTTTTGTTCCCGAAGACTCAAATTTGATAAAACCAAAAATATCAGAGGATACAAATGAACTGTTTTTAGATGCAGAGGGGCTAGATACACCAGAAGTTTTTTATGGCGATAAGATTGATATTGGTACAGTCATGGAAGAATTTTTTGAGTTGTCTATTAATCATTATCCACGTAAAGCGGGGACACACATGAGGGTCATTGAAAATTTAGGAGAAGCTGAGAAAAAATTATCGCCATTTTCTATTTTGAAAAGTTGGAAGTAATTGTAAGAACATAAAAAAATTATCTATTGTATACTGTTATAAAAACGGTATTTTCTGCGAAGCTGTTTTTGCACAATATGTTTCAGGGATGTTCAGCAGCAAAAAAAATCGCAACATGTGTTTAAAGTGTAAATGAAAAGATGTGGGATAGGCAGGCGTGATTAGAATTTCTGTGGATGTAATGGGCGGTGATTATGGTCCGGAAGCAACTATTGCAGGAGCAGCAATTGTACAAAAACATTTGCCAAATGTTTATTTTCTGTTTTATGGAGTAGATGAGGCTGTTAAGCCGGTTTTAAAAAAATACCCTTGTTTGGCTTCTTTATCGCGCTTTTGCTCCACAGAAAGTTATACACGTATGGATGAAAAACCAAGCCAAGCACTTCGCAATGGGCGGGGTAAATCATCAATGTGGTATGCAATTGAAGCAGT
>NZ_JBHIMP010000016.1:0-27308 GCF_042194175.1 Bartonella sp. MR168JLCBS
CTAGAGATGTTTCTCCTAGAAAATTCGTATCGAATGGTGTGTCTTCAGGAATGCGAGTTTCCATGTTTTATCTCCTTGAATATGCTGGAGATACAATGTCTTTTTGCCAATTATGTTCCAAAAGTGAATAGATATGTGCTAAAAAGGACAGAAAACATCGAAAACAGGACGGTGATCATTACTTAAAATTCTAGAGTCTTTATTTTATTATTTCATTTTTTTGTAAAAACAGCGCGTCTTCTAAAATTTTAGTTTTTTTATATTGCACTTATGATTAAAAGAATGCTTCAATTATTCAAAATAAATATCAAAAGTATTCAATTCAAAAAGCTATGAGAGATAAAAGAGAAGGAAGAAACATTAGTGTTCTAAGCTGTTTTTCCTTCTCTTATTGCTCTATATCAAAACGATGCTCGAAAAATTATTTCAATCTTTTAAGTAAAAGCTCCCAACACCAAGAAGGCAGATTCAAAATTTTTGAGGCAATGTCTGACAATTTTAAGATTATATCCAAAATTGACTTTTTTGTTGTGTTTTCAGTTTTGGGATGAGATGCAATATGCACATGTTCTGATGGACTATTTTGTATGAAGGTACCGTAATTTATAATGTTCATTTGAATCGGTGTATTAGAAGGGTTATGCACTGTTATTGGTGTATAGTCGCTAAAGATTTCTTCTTTTATGTTTTTTATATCCTTTGTTTCAAATATATCTTTATACAAACTGTTTTTGCATTTTTCCAACATGGTGTTGCTGAAAATACAGACATTCATTATTTTTCCCATGAGTGTTTTTATTTTATGGATAAAACTTTCGACATAGCTTGTGAATGGATTTTTCAAAGCCATTTTAATATCGTTACTGATGCTGATTATTTTGTCGAGCGCTTTTTTTACTGAGGAGTCCAAAATATCTTTGATATTTGAAAAGTCATGCTCATCAAGTTTGTTGATCATATCATAAGACCATCCCGAAAGACAGGCAATCATTTCTATTGTTTGCTTGATCCCTTCCTTTTTGCTTATTTCTCTTAAGTCTTTAACTTTTGCACGTCGTAAACTAATCTCTGTATATGTTTTTCCTTCAACTGTAAGGGGTATCAGTAATGGGACGCGTGTTATTTCTATTATGCACATTCACAGCTCTTATGAGTCAATTAAATAAAAATATATTAAATTACAGTATTATATTTATCAATATGTTATACAGTTTTTTTAATTTTTTATCTTAAGTAAAAAGTTTCATGCAATGAGCAAAGTATATTTGTTTTTTTGCAGGGGTGTCATTATACTCTATGAGCTGATAGACCTAAATTCTTTACAATAAAGGTTTATGTTGATAGGCTTTTCAAGCTATTGTTGTGTTAGAAGTGGGCTTTGTACGGTCGTAATTTTGGAGTAGAGCCGTCAATAGACCGTTTTTCTTCCTTGAATTTTGTAGATTCATTTCACTCGATATTGTATGAGAATACCATTGTTGTCGCGGAGAAGGTATGTAATATCAGTGCATTTTGTCTATGATGTTTCTGAAAAAGGTTGATGTGTGTTATAGCAAGATGTGTGTACAGGAAAGCTTATTTAGGGAATAACTTTTTGTCCCATGAAGTCCGTAAAACAAAACGCTGTCTATAAGAAAAATAATATTTTTACAAAGTAAAATAATAACACTTTTAATAATTATTATTTGTATGTATAAGCATAAAATATAATTATATTTGTTATATTTAATTAAATACTATTTAATCTCTAACTAAAAGTGTGATTTTCTTTATGATTCATAAATATACATTACCATTCATTATACTTATTGTATGTTTATCGACGGGGGGATTGATTTCTACCGACATTTTTTTACCAGCACTGGGAGAGATGCGTCAATATTATCAAGTGACACAATCTCAAATTCAGAGTGCAGTGGCAGTTTTTTTGTTGGCATTGGCAGTTGGACAGCTCATTTATGGGCCACTGAGTGATAATTTTGGGCGTAAAAAAACACTTCTATTGGGCTTATTCTTGTGGTTATTTACAACATTTGGTGCGATTTATACGGTTCATATTCACGCTTTTCTTGTGTTACGTTTTTTGCAAGGTCTTGGTGCTTGTGCGGGACTTGTCTTAAGTCGTGCAATTATCAATGATTTGTTAGATAAAAAAGCAGCCGGAAAACTTTATTTGATTGTTTTCCCTTTTATTGGAATGTCACCAGCACTTGCACCTTTCATTGGTGGACTTTTGATACAAGCTTTTCATTGGCAGGCAACTTTTATCTTTTTAAGCTTTTTTATATTTTTGACCATTTTGCTGTGTTGTTTTGTGCTAACGGAAACTCTGCCCCCTCAAAAACGGCAGCATTTTTCTCCTGTAGGATTGATGAAGGCATATTTAGGCGTTTTTAGAAATAAACAATTTATTTTTTATGCACTTATTCCGTGTTTTTCTTACATAGCTTATTTTGCTTATATTGTGGAATCGCCTTTTTTACTCACGACTTTGGGTCTATCACCAATACACATTAGTTATAGCTACATTGGTGTCTCATTGCCCTATATTTGGGGAAATCTTTTGGCGCGATGGTTTTTTGAACGCGAGTCTATGGAAAAGACTGTCTGTCGAGGATACATTATTTTTGTTATAGGAGGCGTGCTCTTTGCTGTGCAAATGTATCTAAGCCCATGGCCCCTTGTGACAAGTTTTATGGCTATTGCTGTTCTGACTTTTGGTAATGGTTTTTTATTGCCGTTAGGAACAGCGTTGGCTATTTCATCGCATCCGAAAGCTGCGGGAGCGGCTTCTGGTGTTATGGGATCTTTGCAATTAGGAAGTGCGGCGCTAAGTGCAGCGGTTATCGGAAAAATCTCTGGTCATAGCCCACGGGCTATGGCCACTTTGTTAGCTGTGTGTTGTATGATTGGTTTTATCATTTATATTCAAAAAGCGCGTCATTTTATGACCTCAGAAATGAGCTGAGTGAAATGATAAAAAGAAAGCATTATGCGGAAATGCTTTTGATGTTTTACACAAATGGGGCACCTGTACATTAGATGAATTTTTTTTATTAAGTTGTTGGATTGAATGGGTTTAAAATTTGTTACAAGCTTAGTTTGAGTTTAACAAATCGATTATGATGGGGGGGGAGTATGAGCCTAGAGTTTCAACATATTTTCATTATATTGGGTGGGAAAAGTTTTGGCTCTAATGCATGTTTTAAAATAAGGGGAGGAATTGATCAATGAGCCTTCCTATTATTATTCTTTCTCCTGTAATGCCAATTTGGGATGGTGGTGTTTTTTGTTCTCCATTGACAAAGCTATGCTTATCAAAAGGATTCCCTGTCACTCTGCTGGATACGCTTTCTCTTTTTCCTAAGAGTTCTCATGTTCTCAATCATTCTGCTGTAGATATTTTATCTTTTATAGAAGAAAAACTTAAAAGCTATTTTAAAGAGCCCGCAGTGCTTGTGGGATTTTCTATGGCTGGAATGTTGGTACAAATATTGGCAGCACGGCTTCCCAATGTTCAAGCTGTGCTTGCTGTGAATGCACCTGGCTATCCTGATAAGGTTTTGCAACGGCGCCTTGGAGATATTCTTGTTTACTTAGAAAATAATGATTTATCAGGAGCTTTGGAAATACTCAATGGTTTTATGCATCCTTCTGGCATTATGAAAAAAAGAGTTTTATTGGAGGCTCCTGATCAACAAAAAAGCGTGGCAATTGAACGCATGACAAGAGGCTTTAAACTCTTATTGGCGATGGATGCTAGAGATGAAATAGTTAAGTATAAGGGGAAGTTTTTAGCTTTAGTGGGAGAAAAGTCACAACTTGCAACGGTAGATAATCAGACGAAAAGTCCTTGTTTCAATCATGAATATAAGATCATCTCTGGTGCTGGTACGCGTTTGTGGGAGGATAATCCTGTTATGACGGATACAGTCATTGATGAATGGATGGAGGGATTATGAAAAAGAAAGTTCTTGTATTACCTGGTGATGGGATAGGACCAGAGGTTTGTGATGCTGCGCTGATGGTCTTAGAGCAATTTCAATTGCCAATTGAGTTTACTTATGGTGATATTGGTTTTGAATGTTGGAAACAGGAAGGAGATCCTGTCCCTCAAGCAACTTGGCAAAAAATTACTCAGAGTGATGCGATTTTACTTGGAGCTGTGACCAGTAAAGGAAAAGAAGCGGCTTTAAAAGAACTTGAACCGCATTTAAAAGAGCAAAACCTTGCCTATGTTTCTCCTGTACTTCAGCTTCGCCAAAAATTAGGGTTGTTTGCAAATATACGCCCTATAAGATACATCTTTGGTCCGAAAAAACCTTTTCATTTTTATGTTATCAGAGAAAATAGTGAAGGTCTTTATGCTGGATTGGATTTTCGGGGTATCACTCCTGAAGCAGCCGCTTGGTTAAGACATCCCAATTTGACAAAATATGGGCTTGAGGAAGCTGCGTGGACAGTCCGTTTGCAGACACGCTTTGGTTTAGAGCGGTTATTTGAATACGCTTTTTCTTATGCAAGAAAATATGGCATGAGGCGAGTTACTTTTGCTGATAAGCCCAATGTTATGCGAGAAAGTGGACAATTTTCGCGAGAAATTTTTGAGAAAATTGCGCAAAACTATCCGGAAATTGAAGCAGATATTCATAATGTTGATGCAGTTGCTTTGTGGATTGTAACGAAGCCAGAGCAGTTTGGCGTGATTGTTGCTGAAAATATGTTTGGCAATATTCTCTCTGATCTTGGCTCTGGAGTAATGGGAGGATTGGGGCTTGCACCTAGTGCAAATGTGGGGAGCGAGATTGCTTATTTTGAACCTGTTCATGGAAGCGCACTACGTATTGCTGGACAAAATAAAGCAAATCCTTCTGCGATGCTTTATACCACGGCTTTACTCTTAGAACATTTAGGCTTTCAGGAGGAAGCAAAACAATTATCTGAGAGTGTTGATCAGGTTATTCGTGCTGGAAAAACTGTATCTTACGATCTAGGAGGTGTAGCCTCTACCCGTCAAATGACTGAAGCTGTTCGCAATTCTCTCATGAAACCTGTCTCTGTTTGTCATGCGGCAATTATTACTATTGGTGATGAACTCCTTTCAGGACAATATTTGAATACGAATTTACAAGATCTAAGCCAAAGCTTAAACAAGAGAAATATTCAAGTCACACGTCATTTTGTTTGTGCTGATCAATTACAGCAAATCAGTGAAACTGTTGTTTCTTGTCTTGGACAAGAAGATCTTATCATTATCAGTGGGGGATTGGGACCAACATCAGATGACATAACACGTGATGCGGTTGCAAAAGCCGTGCAGCAGCCTTTGGTACATCATGAAGATGTTTGGCAAACAATAAAAGGTCAATTACAACGATTAGGGATTACGGCGGATAAGAGTAATGCGCGTCAAGCATTGTTTCCTGAGACAGCAACCGTGCTTGATAATCCTACGGGTACAGCACCAGGGTTTTATCTCTCTTGCGATGGAAGTACGCTTGTTGTTTTGCCTGGTCCACCATCACAGGCTCTTGCGCTTTTAGAGAATTATTTAGAACACAATGAGAAGAAATATTCTTCTGTATCGCGTGCGAGGTATGCATGGACTTTGATTGGAATTGATGAAAGTACCATTGCGCAGTGGGTTGATTGTCATCTTGAAAATGAGCCATTTGAACGGCATTTTTTATGGAAAAGTCCCTATGTTCTTGTGCAACTGATTGGTCAATCAGAAGCGCCCTTGGAACAACATTTCGTGGAAGAATTTGAAAATCATTTTCACCCCTATTTGGTTGGTGCAGAAGTGACTACTACTTGTAAACAATTAGCGATGCATGCAGAGGTTCATTGGTCTTCCAATGATCCGCAGCTTTTAAAATATTTTCAACCCATAGAAAAAAGTACAAAAAATATTCCAAATCTTGAGGTTGAAGTGAGCCTATCACCTTCTATCGAGACATTAGAAAATCAAGAAGAAAGCCTTGGACATGCCACGATGACTATACGGATGAAAGGTTATGACGATGATCGTGTAACTTTTCCCTATACGCGACCACTTTTAGGTGTCGTCTTACAAGAATATGCAGCTTGGTTGGTTTTAAAAAGATATTTGCAAACTGAGAAAAGCAAATGAACCTCTATGGGGACGTAAAAATATTGCTCAAATTATTGAACGTTCTATTATAAGAAGTATTTTTATCCTTTTCTTAGGTGGTTTTTATCTATAGGTTAATTTTTCTTTTGATGTGTAATTAAATGACTTTGATTGATTCAAGATTAAGAAAAACTTTACTATATTAGGCTCGCTGCATTCAATATTTATAAATGATTAATTATTATTATAAATCAATATGTTATCTTTAATAGAGTCTATGACAAGGAATCCAGGGGCTTCGTGTGCCTCAAGCGTTGTAAATAATTAAGATTCTTTGTAAATCAAAAAGTGATGTTGTGAAAAGACAAGAAGTCGTGTCATTTACAGGAAAGCTTTGCAAATTTTATTGAAAAATACGTCCAGTTTATTGGAATATGTGCCATTCAGTTATCTGATAATAAATTGTTGTAAAGAGCTCATAAAATTTTTCCTATAAGTTTTGTGTGATTGCGCGATAGTTGGGAGTTCGCTTCCGAGGGGCGATATTTTTCAATTTGATAACAGGAAAAACTATTTTTTCTGTAAGACGTGAAAATTTAAGGAGTGATCATTTTATGCTTTTGTTTTTCTTTTGATTGGTAATTTTTAGGAATTTGTTTGAGGAAAATATTTAATGCGGTGTGTTGGTGAATGTGGTTAAAAACATTTTACGCGTGTGTGTGGGAAAAATAAAAATGTGTCTTAATTGTTGATAAGAGTGTCAATGTTTTTGATGAACAAATTTTAGGCGTAATTCTTAGTATCTAGATAGGAAGTTCGTTGCAAATTTTTTAACAATTTGTGTCCTATTTGTTGTGGTGCGCAGTGGTCTTTTTAAGCAAAAAAGAAAGGGCTTTTATGTATCAGATTGATTACAACAGTTATCGTTCTGTCAAGAGTTTTAATCGTCGCGTTCGTTTTCTCGTCATGCATTATACGGCACTTGATTTTAAATCCTCGATTATGGCGCTTACAGGAGAAAAGGTTAGTGCACACTATCTTGTTCCTGATCCTTCAGAGCAGACATATCGTGAGGCAGGCTTTACGGACATGCGTATTTTTAATCTGGTCGATGAAAATGAGCGTGCATGGCATGCGGGTGTGAGTTCATGGGCTGGGCATAGTCATCTCAATGATGCATCTATCGGGATTGAAATCGTTAATTTAGCGACTGGTCATTCTGAGTCTCCAGAAGAGACAGTTGATTTTATGGCTTGTCATGATGAGGGGGGTATATTTCCTCCTTATAATCCAATACAAATTGATGCCGTTAAGGAGCTTGCATTGAATATTCTTCAACGGTATCCCGATATTATGCCAACTGATGTTGTGGGACATAGTGATATTGCCATTGGAAGGAAAAGTGATCCAGGAGCAGCTTTTCCATGGAGAGAACTTTATAGGGCAGGTATAGGAGCATGGTATGATGATGAACTAAAAAGTCATTATCAAGAGCAATTCTCTAAGAATTTTCCATCCAAAGAAGATGTTTTGGCGAAGCTAAAATGTTATGGATATGACATTTCTGCTGCGTGTACCCAAACAGGATACAAAGATTTGATCCGAGCATTTCAACTTCATTTTCGTCAAGAAAATTATGATGGGATTCTAGATGTTGAAACAGCAGCAATTCTTTATGCATTGGTTGATAAGTATTTTCCGTGAATTCAATGCCTTTTAATTGAAAATATGATTACGTGTAAGCCTTTTTCTTATCAAGAGAGGCTTCTTTTTGCCAATGCGCTTTATGTAAAAAAGGGCATTAATCGTGTAAAAAATCCCATGTACGGTATAAGGCGTTTTATGGAAACACAACTCTATAGAAGGCTCTATGATTTGCAGAGATTAAATTTTACTGTTTCTTTGTCTTATATTTTTCTTCCTTTAAAAACGAGTAAAGTCAAGATGTTGCGTATATGATGGCATGTTCCTTACGCAAGATAAAACGCTTCAATCAAAATGGTCTTGTATTGTATATTTACATGCTTGTTTTAAAGAAATGTCTTTTAGTCTGTATCACAACACATATTTTACAGCGACGTTCATAAAGAATATAATCTAAAATCCTCTATGAAGTGTATTCTCATTTTTATGCTTAATAAAAGTGCCTAGCACCATTATATACTTTGCCAGATCTCAATGTTACTACAGCCCTTGGGGCTTAAAACGATGCATAAAAGGATTTTTTTTACTTGTTTTTTTCACATGGCTCTCTCCATTTGTCATGTACAAGTGAATGGTTTTGGTTAATTCAACATGCAAAATAATAGATTATCATTATAAATCAATGTGATGCAGATTCAAAAAAAGGTGGGTCGTTTACAGATTGCTACTGATAGGAGTCTCTATTCTTTAGAAGGGGAAGAGGTCAATTCATTTTTTGAAGACATATCTATTTTCTCTTTTATTGCTTTGGAGGATATTTTCATCGTTTTGACAACATGTTTCTTGATGATTAAGTTTTTTAATGCGAGGCAGTGTTGTAAAATGTTGTGTTTTAGGATGTTAATAGAAGACACATTCATGCATATAAAAAACACAATGATGTCTTGTTTTTTCAATATTTTATCTGTTCAGTGTAGAATTTATCTGAGAAGATCATGAGCTGAATTAACAAAGGTGAAAAGTAAATTACCAAGAAAGACCAATTTGGTAATAAAGCAAAGGTATTTGTTCACCTTTAAAGGGCACGCAAGAGATTGTTTGAATTGATGTGTAAGCACCGCCTACGCAGTGTTCTTATCAAGCACATTAGGTTAATTTTCTGAGAATATTTTTGTGAAAGTCAGTAATTTTTGTCAAAAAGACAAGAAAATAAGTATCAAGAAAGATGCTCATGATGTTTGATTGCAAAAATAAAAACTGGCAACTTATGTTGCCAGTTTTTAAAATCTTTAGCTTAAATAGGATTAGAATGAACGCTGTAAACGGATCATACCTTGAAAAGCACTTTTTTTATTGAATAAATGTTTTTCATCATTATTTTTATCCGTTACAATGCGATCATCATTCCAATTAACATAGGTTAATTCAGGTGTAATTACAAATCCTGGAACCAGCGTATATGCAATATTTACAGAAGTTGCAAAAGTTTTTACAGAACTATAAGAAACCTGTGCATTTAAATTTGCCTTTGGAGTGAGTTTGTAAGTGGCACCTGCCCAAGCAGCCCATTTACCGCCCCAGTTTGCATAAATCGTTGTGCTTTTTCGTGATAACTCATCATTTTCATTTACTGTGTAGTAATCAAGGCCATTTTTATAACCAGCCATTACCCATAGATTGAAACGATCATTGATATTGAAATCTGCACGTACTTTTCCAGCCCACTTTTTGTAGTAAGTATCATATGCTGCAACCGCTGAAAAACCACCCCATTTTTGCATAAACTTTATACCCAAAACCACATTCGGGGTGTAATTTTTAATTGCTTTACTTGGAAGAGGAGTATCCTTCGTGATAGAAACAAGCTTATCATCTTTATCAATATAGTATCCTGCTGTTCCAGGAAGAGAATCTGAATTATTGCCTAATTCAGCTCCGATAATAGCAGAAAAGCCGGAGTCACCATTAAAGGTGTAGGAAATAAAATTGGTGCGTGTTGTGCCGGCAGGTGCTATGCTATCATCATTGAGAACATTTCCATAATCACCAGTCCAGCTGTTGAAAATTGTGTCATCAAGACCTACGCGAAAACCACCCAGTTCAATGTAAGCGGCTGAAAGCCTTGCACCAGCGCTGTCTCTACCATCACCCCAGCTTGAGAAAATTCTTGCATATGAACGGAGTGTTCCCATTTCTGTTTCAGAAGCTGCTTGAAAAACAAGGGTGAGCCGTGATGATGCGCCATAGGTTTTTCTTTTGTCTCTAAGTTCAGTTTCGCTTGTTGCATCGATATTATCACCGCCTATAAAATCAGCACGAACATTTCCTGATAAACGTATGCAGGTATCTGTTCCAGGGATATAAAAATATCCTTTTCCGTAGGCATCACAAACGCGAATATATTCTACAGGTTCGGGTTCGGCGATAACTGTTGAAGCAGCATGTACTCCAGAAATTGCTAAAAAAGCTGCTGTAGAGCTTAAAAAGAGGGATTTAATATTCATATAAGATCTCCGAGGTCCGTTTAATCTTCTTCTAAAGAGTATCATTCACCTAACGCATTAAGGACAAAGACATAAATAAAATACGCGGCACTTGTTACCTTAGCTATACTAATCTTTTTAGAGTTTCAAATATGAAATTACCTTTTTGTAATGTATACATGTACTATTCGAGATAATGTGGTAAAAAAGACACAATTTTTGTTTTGTTAACTTTTTATCCCTATGGGCTCAATAGGAGAAAAATTTCAGATATTTGGGAAAAAAGTCGAAAATGTCTTGAACTTTCTGTTGATACCATTTATGCCTCTCTGTTGGAGAGGTGGCCGAGTGGTCGAAGGCGCTCCCCTGCTAAGGGAGTAGGGCTCAAAAGGCTCTCGAGAGTTCGAATCTCTTCCTCTCCGCCATCTATTATTATATCTTCGCCATCTATTATTATAAAAGTAGTCGATTGTGTGTGGGAATTTTATTTTCAGTAATTTGTGCCCATTTGCTTTTCTACTAATCCCAATTTTGTGAAGCTTTTTAATTGCTTTTCTTGCTAGACGTTTTCTATCGGCTGTTTTGGTATAGAGTGGTGCTATTTTATCTTTCTTCCATCTAAATTTATTTGCGAAATTGTAATACCTGCGTTAGTAGCGCGTGTGGTTGCTCATTTTCTTAATTCCTGTGTTTATTTTTTATTTTATGTTTCATGAAACAAGTTACAAAAACTTTTTTTCTAATGGCGTAAACTAAAGCAAAACCAATGGGGGATGTTTTAAGCGCAATATGTTTTACGTAAATCGTTATGCCAATTTATATTAAAGGAAATATGATCAGTTGTGGAAAAAATTTATCGCGAGAAAGATGGGTTTGTTTCAAAATTTCTCATGCTTTTGTTGATAAAGGAAAGCGAATCTCTGTTGTAGCATCACATTGACGTTGCATATTTTTTAGCTAAGGATTGCTTATTTATTTTTATGGATATAGGGAGCAGCACGAACATTTGTAAGAATAAGCGGCCGTAAAGCTAGATATGTTACGGATTTTGTTCCAAAAAGTGTTTTTGACTTCCCTATATCGTTCCAATCGTTTGGTGGCACATTTATTATCTTATGATGTTGTTTTGCTAAGCTTTTGCTTTATCCGTTATGTCAGCTTTTATATATCAAATAGGGGAGAAAATATTGTATATATTTGCTAACGAGTCATTTCTAAAAACGGAAGGGTCTTTTTAATTTTGAAAAAATATAAAAGCAGAAAAGGTGGAAGTTAGCTCCTATTTTTATCATCATCTTATTAATTCAGTTTTATAACTTTCATACGTTTCTATGGTCGTGTCTTTTAAATAATGAAGATTATGTGTCTTACGTTTTTGTTTATCCCGTTGGGATTATGCCTCTCATATAAAAAGAATATTCTAAACACAAATATACTTGTGTTGCCAATTTATGCACTTGTGTTAAAGAGATATCTCTTAATGTGTATAAGCCTATTTTGCGACGGCACCTCTTAAATGGTATAAAATGCAAAAGTTTCTGTGAGGCATATAAAGTCTTATAGAGCCACACCATTTGTATACTTATGAAGATGCCACGAGGCATATTATACACCTGCTTCCATGTTGTGGTAGACTTTGATTATGGGAGTTCATCAGAGGCATTTTTCCTTTTTAAATTGTTTTTATTTATACGGCTTTCTCCACTTATGATGTGCAAGCAATGATTTTGATTGTTTCAACCATAAAAACAGATTTTAAAAGAAAGGATCTTACGATATTTGAGTTTGCTATATTATGATTATAAATCATAATATTGCTTTATATTTTCATTGTATGTTGAAAGTTGGATGTGGCAATGCTCTCAAAAAATTATCGATCTCTTTTAGAAGAAAACATTGTGGGTGATAATTTTAAAAATTTCCTCTCATAGCGACTTGTGAGAGTGTTTCATCCATCTCATGACAACCAAACCACACATGAAAAAAGTAATGGTCGGTAATATTAGGTAGTAAGATGGAGAAACTTTTGCAGGAAGAAAAGAAATAATACTTAATACTGTAATTGAAAATATTCTTCCGCTAAAAGATACAGCACCAACAATACCGGAAATATGCTGCGTTTGTTTTTGGTTAAGTTCTGAGAAAAATAAGCTTTTGGCCCCTATCGGTACAGTGCAAATAAATCCATGGATTAAAGAGAAGGCGATGACTGATGCAGCAGTTTGATGGCTATGAACTGAAAAATAGAGCGCTATGCACATCAGCGCAGAAAAGAAGGAAAAATATTTTATAGAATTCTTATATTTTTTATCAAGAACATGATACTTAGACATCAGTAAATTTGAAAAATATTGTGCTGAAAAGGCTCCAATATGGCAGAACATCAAGACGAGCATTTGCGAACCGTTGAGGTGATTAATTTTCCCCCCTGAAAGTATTATCGGTTGCCAGAAATGATAAATAATTTGAATACCAGCGCTAAAAAGGCACATGAGGAAAATAAACCATGCGCCTCCTACTGTATTTTGAAAGATCCAAAGCGTTTCCTTGGCATTGTGCAAGATTGTTTTTGTTTTGGATGTTTCAATTGTCGTTTTCTTTTCTTCAGGAACAATAAGGAATATCAAAAAAATAAATCCCATCATGAGGCATGAGATGATATATCCCATAAAATATTGTCCAGAGTAATAGATCGTTCCAATTCCTATAATTCCACTGAGAATACTTCCGAAAGAGTTAACTTGGTGGTAGAGATGAGCATAATGCGAAAAGTGATCCTGTTTATCGCCTAGAGAATGGTAAATCCATCCGTCAATGGCGCTGACAATGATGCAAATGCCCGCTGCATAGAGAATTTGCGCAATAATAAGTGCCGTCATATTGGGAGCTTGAAGGCATAGAAGATAAAATATTCCTGTCATAAAGACCCCAGCCATAACGGAATATTTACGTCGATATCTGTCAGATAAAACAGCGCAGGGAAAATCAAGCAGCAGGATGGTGGTGGAAAAGACAACCTGAAGCAGAGCTAATTGCGCCAGACTAACTCCCATGGACATTAAAAAAATCGCATGGTAAACGCCGATCAGCATGCGGACAGCATTATAGGATCCATAGTTGAGAGCAAGGGTGCGAGGTCTGTTCATTGTGTTGTTCCACAAACCTTACAGTGAGGATTTTTCTTTAGAGAACGCTCTTCTGTGAAAAGTTGGCTGCTCCATATCCCCACACGGCGATCCGTGGAAAGAAGGCTTCCATAACCACCCAAAAATTTAAGAGCATCATTAGCACACATGGCAGCTGAAAGTGCATTAACAGGGGGAAATGTAGCAACTTTGAAGTTATTATTAACCATAATACAAGCTTCATAAATAAGGTGATCACTTTTTGCCGGAAGATTGCCTATAGACGAGCTACATGCGTAACAACCAGTTTTACCAGGTATGTAAAATGGACCAAAGACAGCTATATCATTAACATAACCGGAATTTATATAGGCTTGTTTATTTTTCACACACCATTCATTGATCCATAGGCCTAGCTGAACAGGTGAATCAGCAGAAATGATCCATAAATCAGCTTTGGGTAATTTGTTGATATCCTCTTTTTCAGTAATCAACATTTGTAATTCATGAACTTCAATTTGGCTGTTTCTCCGCATCAGCTCACGTTTAAGAACTGTTGTTTTCGGAAGACCGATATCTTCTTCAGTAAAAAGAATTTGTCTGGTAAGGTTGGTCATCTCGATCACATCATTGTCAACAAGAGTCAATTTTCTAACGCCAGAGGATGCAAGCATTGCTGATACATGATTACCAATCCCACCACCCCCTAAAATGACGACACTTTTTTGCAAAAGAGTATGCTGAACAGAGGTTGGATGCATACCATAGCTTTGATAATGGAGATGACTTCTGGAATATCGATTATTGAGGATATTGTCTGATGTTTCAGCTTTGACAAGAAAATGGTTAGAAACAAGAAAATCAAACGCACGGTCAAAATTTTCTTTTAACATGATTAATGATAGTGAATTGTAAACTTCATCTACTGTCTTTTTTTTGATCCATTGTGCCGCAATAAGCACTAAGTTCTCCCAAAAATTTTTATCATTGATAATAAACTGGTTTGAACCTGCACCAAAAATAGCATCCTCTTCACGAACAACAATATGTGTGTATTTTCCTAAAATATATTGTTGTTTCATTTATCCTCCCCACTTGTAGAGCAAACCAACTTTTCCCTGAAAAATAATTTCAGGTAAATTTCTTTAGTTATTACTTACATTCTGTATGATCCATGATTTCCTCCTCGTTATTGATGTTTTCATTATTCACCACATTACATGGGAGGAGGATCCTATATAAAATATTATTATTGTAAATACATTTTTATGATGTAAAGTAAATATTCCTACATCAAATATTAATGAGCGTACATTGAGAAAAGAACGCATCTCATCAGTTTAAAACTCTATGATCTTTATTAACTTAAAAGTAATAGCATAAAATATAATATAAAAAATGAATAAATTTGAATTTATGTAAAAACACAAACTTTTTTATTGCTGCTACGGATAAAACAAACAAATCTATATTATAAAGTAGTTGATCACTACATTGATTGTGGTTATCCGTTTTGTATACGCATCATTTTATAATTGTTAGTATATTTATTAATCAAAATGTTATTTTTGAAGTAATTATAATATCCTATTAAAATATTTTAAAGTCACCTATAAAGTGATTAAATTGCTCCTATAGAGATATAAAGCTAGACAGAAAAATCTATGACTATTTTATTGAATAAATTAGTTTTTATAGCTTTATTTTGTTTGTTGAGTATTTAATTTGTGTACAATTTATCCCTTTTTATTTTTATCATAGATTATTCTAAATAGATTTAATAAATTTCATTATTAATTTTTCAATACAAATTTAATTGTTTATTTTAATTTATTGCATACGAGCAAATAAAAAATGTTTACAAAAAAAGTTCTGTTGAGGGAAGGCTTATTGCTTATCATATTTTTGCTAATATATCTTTTATCTACCTCGCATGGCTATACGGGTATAGATAAATTATTTTGTTCCCAAGTTGTTAAGGAACGTGATGATGCGGTTCAGAAGTTGGATTCAGCAAAGTTTGAAAAAGACAATGCGGAGAGAGGATGGAACGATACAATGCAAATATTGGGGGTGGCGGTAGAGGACTTGAAGAGAATAGCTTTTGAACAGCAGGCACTCTATTTTGCATTGCTGAAAAATATGCCAAATAACAAGCAACTGACTTATAAATATGAAATAACGCAAAAGCGGAATGCTGCAATTTTTGAACGGCTCGAGAAGGTTTTTACTTTATTTGAGCATGTTGAGAAAAGAACAGAGGCTTTTCGAGAATTAAATGAAGCAAATAAGCTTAAGGATCAGTCTCAATCATTATATTATTTAGAAGTGATTTCTAAACATCATGAACATATTGATAAATTAAATCAAGAGATTAAAAGGATCGATCACGAAGTTGATAATTTAAATAACAGGCTTCAAAGTCTGAGGAAAATATTTCGATAAGAAACGAAAAGTTATTCATTTAGAAGACACGCTTGAGCAACGAGATAAAGCTCTTACAGCACAAAGGAGGAAAGAAAAGTGACGGCTCTTATGGTACTTTGCGTATCACGAAGGATGAACTCATTCTCTCCCATGGGGAAAACCAAATCCATTTGAGTGAAAAAGGTTTGGTGCTTTCTCATCAATCAACCCGTGTTGAATTAACGGGTAGTGTGCACATTCAAGCAGAAGATTTGCAGCACAATCAAAAATCTGTTGGCGCAAGCCACAAACACGGTGGGGTCAAAATGGGTCCCTCCACAACCTCTTACCCCCTTTAAAGGAGTTTATCATGCGTGAGAACACTTATGTTATTTTAACCAATGCCGATTTTGTTGCAGGCAAGCGTTCACCGGGCAAAGGTGAAGAAATTTGTTTAAGTGAGGAAGCGGCTAAATATCCGTTGCTGCTTGGTCAGATTGCTGAAAAACCAGCACCTGTTGTTTCTGCGGCCCCAACTGTTTCTACCACAAAGACAAGCAAAGGGGCTTAAAGCATGCGGTGTGGGATAAGCGAAAAGGATGGCTCTCTCTTATATGGTTGGGCACATTGCCAACAGTCACTTCGTAAATGTCTGACGACAAGAATTGGGACACGGGTTTTGCGTCGTCATTATGGATGTGATGTTGGAGCATTCCAAGACGCCAATGCTGATCCTGCGACGATGATGCAGCTTTATCAAGCAATTGTTGAAGCACTCGATGATCCAGGGTGTGGAGAGCCTGGGTTTTCGTTGCAGAGGATTGATCTGACAAAAGCAACGCGTGAAGGCACATTTCATTTTGTTTTAACGGGTGTTTTTTATCCCGATGGGCATTGGGGGATTGGTCGCATAAGGAACCAATGAGTATTGATTTAGAGGTTGGTGATGACAGAGTTTGAACCTTTATCCATTCCACAAATTCCCCCTCCACAACTTCCTCTGCCACAAATTATTGAAGAGCTTTCTGTTGAAGCAATTTTAGAGCAAAAGATCACGCGTTTGACTGAGCTTTTTGCAGCGCATCATATTCCTTATAATGTGGAAAAGACGGCTTATGATCCGGTTGTCATTCAATTGCAAGCGGCCGCTTATGAAGAGTTGCTATTGCGCCAGCGGATTAATGAAGTGGCGCGGGATAATTTACTCACATTTGCGCGTGGAACAAGTTTAGATCATTTGGGGGATTTTCATGGGGTCACGCGCCTTTTGGATGAAGATGATGAGCGTTTGCGCCGCCGCATTCGCTTGAATAGACAAGGACATTCCACAGGTGGCACAGTGCCACGTTATCAATATTTTGCCCTCTCAAGCGATATCCATGTCAAAGATGCTTTTGTTTATCGTGAGGGTAAAAGTCCACTTATTCATGTTGCGCTTTTTAGTGACGCCCCTTCAGGGGTGGCTGATGAAGCTTTGATTGCCAAGGTACAAGCAGCCCTTGATGCCCCCCATGTTAAAATGACCAATGACCACATCCTTGTGAAAAGCGCGGTGCAGCGGATGATCAATGTTTCTGCTGATTTTTGGTTGTTACCGGATGAAGGCTCCTTTGTTTTGGAAAGAGCGGAGCAGAATTTAAGAGCAGAATGGGCGCGTGCGCAAAGGCTTGGGCGTGATTTGTCTTTAAGTTGGATACTAAGCCGCTTGATGGTTGAGGGCGTTCACCATGTGAACATAACGCACCCCTTTGAGGATATTTTGGTCGCACCTGATGAAGCTGTAGCTTTGGGGGATATTGTTTTGTCTGAACGGGGGCGTGCTTATTGATGTCTTCGTTGTTATTGCTGCTTAATTACAGCCATTATTTTTCTGAAAAAGAAGCTTTGTAGGGAGAAGAGCATACATGGAGCAGGGCGTAAAACGATGAAATGCATATAACTGATCCAGTAATGTTGACAATAATCGCTCAATATGTTGCTCTGGTTACTTAAACAAATGGCTAGATTGGCTTTTATTCTCTGAGATAAGTGCTACTATTGATGAGATAGAATGCGGATGAGCGAATTATTAGTTAAGGAATTAGAGTAATGGGGGGAAAAAATAATCGTCAAGATTTGAGTTGTTTCGGAATCGCTGTATTCGGTATGATTATTATGATTTTGGGGATGGGGATTGGGCGATTTTTCTATACGCCGGTATTTCCAGTTATGTTGGATGAAGGATTGTTTACCTTTAAGCAACTTTCTTATATAGCTAGCGCTAATTATGGCGGTTATTTAGTTGGGAGTATGTTTTTTTCGTTTTGCAGAGTTGGGAATATATCCCGTGCTCCCTACATGCTATTTGGTGCAGCTATAGTGACGAGTGCACTTATTTTTGCCATGGCGTTAACAACAAACTTTTACTTGGTCTTCTTTATCCGCTTTGCTGCCGGTATCGCGAGTGCAGCAATGATGATTTTTGGTTCTATTACGGTTATGCAGCATACTCACAAGCTGTGGGTTATTGCTTCACTTTATGCAGGTGTGGGAGTTGGTATTCTACTGGGTAATGAGTATGTTATTATTGGTTTGAGTAAATCGCTGAACGCGAAAAATATTTGGTTTGGAGCTGGTTTAATATCTGTTGTATTGTTGCTCTTGTTGTTTATTTTATTTCCACGTCGTGTTGATGCGTCTCAATTTGCTGGTAATGAGTCATTGGCACACGAAAATATCGTTTGGTGGGAACTCGCTCTGATTTATGGGCTCGCTGGGTTTGGTTATATTATTGTCGCGACATATCTTCCTCTGATGGCGAAAACATTTAATTTCCCACTACTCGCTAACCATTTATGGTCGTTTGTCGGAATAGCCATTGTTCCTAGTTGTTTCATTTGGTTATGGGGAGCCCATCGGTGGGGGGTATTACGTTGTCTGATGCTCAATTTGCTTATCCAAGGAGGATGCGTATTACTGACATTATTCAGCCAGTCTCTTGTACTGATAGTTCTCAGTTGCATAGGGTTTGGATTTACTTTTATGGGGACGACCTCTCTAGTTATGCCGTTAGCTAAGCGTTTATATGCGCCGTATGGCATAAATCTGCTAGGCTTGGCTACCTTAACTTACGGTTTTGGCCAAATATTAGGACCTCTCTTGACGAGTTTTTTACAGTTTGGTTCACATGCCATTGCGCTTTCCGTTATCTGTGGTGCTGTAGCGCTTTTTGCTGCTGCTGGAATCTGCCAATATTGTCTTTGTAAAAAGGTCGTTGGCGTTTCATAAACCCGCAATCTTCACTAAAAAGTCGAGAGAATTTATTACGTTCTTTTTGAAACATTTTGTGAAAGTCAAATTATTCTAATAGGGGAGATTAAAGAATGCTTCACTCTACAGTCGCTATTTTGGGCGTTGGTCCTCGTGGGATCAGTATTCTCGAACGCTTGCTCACACTTTATTCCCATTATCCATTTTCTGGGAACATTGATATTTTATTGATTGATCCCAATGAGATGGGAACCGGTACCCATAGTGTGCATCAGCCAGATCATTTATTGGTTAACACTGTTGCTTGCCAGATTACTTTATTTGGTGATGATACAGTTAAGGGTGTAGGGCCTATTCGGAAGGGACCGAATTTCTATCAATGGGCTATTCAACAAGGTTATCGTAATATTAACGGTGTCTTTTCTCGTACAGAGCATAATGTTGGGAAAGAAATCAAAGAAAATGATTATTTATCACGTCGTTTGTTAGGGGAATACCTGTCTTGGGCTTACCAAGAGCTCACGCAAGATTTACCTTCCGGTATTCGTATTAAGGAGATCCGACAAAAAGTTATCAATCTCTATATCCACCAAGATAATAAAACGGATATTCTTTTGGAAGATGGCTATCGTTACAGTGTAGATTTTGTTTATATTACCACGGGTCACGGTAAGAATACATATTCATCGCATGATGAAAGCCTGCAACAGTTTGTGGCTGGTCATCAAATGAAAAATGCGCTTTTGAACTATTATTCGAATCCTTATCCAATTGAAAAGTTGGACTCTATACAATCTCAGTCTCGTGTGCTGGTGCAGGGAATTGGATTAACTAGCTATGATGTCTTGTCGCAATTGACTTACGGTCGCGGTGGGACTTTTACTGAAAATGCTGGACAATTGTGCTACATGCCAAGCGGCAAAGAACCGAAGATAGCTCTATTCTCCCGTCAAACATTGCCTTTTAGTAGTCGCGGGATTAATCAAAAGGGTGGTAGTGGGCAATACATACCATCATTCCTTACTCTCGATGCAATACATCATCTGCGTAAGCAATCCAGCATTGCTAACGGTTCTCCGAAGCTGGATTTCGAAACGCAGCTTTTACCTCTGTTGCTTAAAGAAATGTGTTATGTCTATCGAAGTACGCAGCTGGGGCACTGGCTAGACCCTGAAACCTATGTTGTTACTTCCAAAGACGAGCAGTGTATTCAAGCGTTGCTGTATCCTCATCGAAATAAAATATTTGCCTCTTTGAAGGATTATACAAGATTCTTCATGGAGCATTTGAAGGACGATCTTCATTCTTCCGCTGCAGGTAATGTTGATGGCCCAGTGAAAGCTGCTACAGATGTGCTACGAGATGTCCGTGATATCTTACGTTCAGCAATTGATTTTTGCGGGTTAACGTCTTCATCTCACAAGTACTTTATTGAATATTTTAATCCAAACTTTAACCGTATTTCTGTCGGCCCACCGATGCAGCGAAACCAAGAGTTGAAGGCTCTGATGGAGGCTGGTATCGTGACTTTGGCTGGCGGACCTTCACCTAAACTTGTTCTCAATGCTAGTACTAGCCGTTTCGAAATTCAGTCTGTTTTCCAAGATGAAAACAGTTCAGTTGATGGAGATGTGCTGATCACGGCCAAGATTGATAGTTTTTCTCCGTTGCGTGATGAGTCTCCTTTTATCAAAAATTTGGCTGCTCAGGGTATCATCCGGCCATTTATCAACCAAGGATATCATCCTGGTGGTATTGATATTGACTGTCAGCAGCATCCTATAGATACTAAAGGACAAGTACAAAATACATTATGGGTGGTAGGTAATCCAGTAGAGGGGGCCAATTTTTATACATATATTTTGCCTAGACCTTTAGTTAATTCGCGTGCACTGCGGGATGCAGGGCACTGTGTCATTGACATGTACGAGCAGCTTCTTAATCGCCACTCAGTCAAAGATTCAACAATTAATGTACATTGATGATGTAAAAAGCTTCCTGATACGCATGTCCTCCGTATCCGCTATAATAGCGATGCTGATGCTATTCATTTTTCTTATATCTATCTCAATGAGAACTTGGTTTCTTATTCCATTGGCTGGAGTGACTGTTTTCGGTTATTTGCTTTTGACGATACCATACTGGTGGTTGAAGGGGAATGCACGCAGTGGTGTGGTCATCCTGTTGGCTTGTACTTTAGTGCTGATATGGCGTTGGCATTTTCCTGATGTTAGTACTGTGCTTGTGCGTTTTACTGATGTCTTTTGGCTATTACTCGCCATGGGATTGTTGCGCCATGTGATGAATATATGGCGTATTTCAGAATTTCTCTCTGAACGGTTGATGCGCTATGGAAAGGGTTCGCTTACCCTGTCCATCGCGATACTGACTGCGTTTCTAGCTTGGCCGATGAGTTTGGGGGTTATCCCCCTAATGATTGATGCCTTGAAGAAAAGTGTTTTTCCCTCTCGCCATTTGGCCGCTATTGTGATGCGAATGATGAGCATCACAATGGTACTGATGCCAACCAGCATCGGTGCAGCAACAGTTTTCTCTGCTATGCCTAGAACACCAATATTCACATCCGCTGCTTTGGGGATACCACTTTTTCTATTCAGTCTGTTGTTGTTGTGCCTTTCTCCTGTTGTACCGCTAGCTAATCCGATTATTTGCGATGAGAGGAGAGCGAATAAAGAAGGAGAGAGATTAAGAATTTGGATTTTTTTGATATTGTTCTGGCTAACATTTATCGTTGCGTTGACAGTTATCAGGTTGAATGCACTAGAAAGCATTGCGTTGACGGCGAGCATTCTATATGTCATTGAGCGTGGGAGTTCACGCAGTGTTGATTTTTTGACTCCTTTGGTGGCAGTGATACGCAGTATATCAAGTGAAATTCTGTTGTTGCTAGGTTGTAGTCTGCTAATATCTACTTGTGATTTGCTTATTCCTTTGTTGCCGGTGACGTTTAGTCACTCATTGGCATCACTCTCTGTTTGGCAGCGCTATGCCTGTATTCTCTTCGTATTGCCAATTTTCAGTGTAGCAGGAATTCACCCTATGGTGCTATTTAGTTTGGCATTTCCCTTACTAGGGTCATCGATAACTTATGGGGTTACGGATTATTTGGTTTGGATTTGCTTCTTTATTGCAGCTCAACTCCTTTCTCCTGTATCGATAAATGCTATTTTTGCTTCCAGTAGCCTGCATATTTCACCGGTGGATACGAGCTTTAAAATGCATAGCTATTATGTATTAATATTTAATCTTTTTGCGTTCATTTATTTGAGCTTTTTTGTACAATATTTGTAAATTATGGAGATCTTATGCCTTACATAAACATTAAAATTACTAATGAAGGGGTTACCTCTGAACAGAAACGGCAACTAATAGAAGGGGCAACTCAATTATTAGTTAATATTCTGAATAAAAATCCGAAAACGACTGTTGTAGTGATTGATGAGGTGGAGACAGACAATTGGGGTATTAATGGTGTTCCCGTTACAGAATTAAGGAAAGATCAAAATAAAGAATAACTCTATGTATTTGACAATAATTTAAGGTCAATAGGGTTAATCAATATAAAAAATCACGTCCTTTAGCAACATTTGATCAGACCGCCATTGGGGCGGTTGTCACAGCCCCTGATGCTGACAACCAAGTTTTTCCCCTCAACGAGCCTATCCTTATCTTTACGCATGAGGGTGAGAAAATCCAAAAGCTTGGGGCAAGAGGCACGGCTCTTGATGTCATTAACGCCGTGTGTGCGCAAGGGATTGAGGCACAAATTATTCTTGTGCGAGTGGAAGAAAAATCAACCATTGCTGAGACACAAACTGAGATGGTGGGATCAAACGCTCATTTGACCGGTGTGCATGCGCTAAAACACGCTAGAGGGCATTTAGGGGTAGAGCCTGGGATTTTACTGGCACCGGCTTATAGTGCAGGGCGTCTTGATAATGGTAAAAACCCCGTGGCGGATGCCTTGGAACAGGTGGCAGAAAAGCTACAAGCGATTGCGGTTTTTGATACGGGTGGTAAAAATGCGGAAGAAAGCCTTGCCTATCGCGCAGATTTTTCCTCACGCTTTTGTTATTTGATTGACCCCTTTGTACGGGTGGCAAATAATGATGGTGGTTGGAGTGTTAAACCGGCAAGTCCCTTTGCTGCCGCCATGTTTATCAAACGTGATAAGCAAAGGGGCGGTGTTTTTTGGTCTCCCTCCAATCAAGATGTCAAAGGCATTTTAGGCACGGCGCGCCCGATTAGCTATTTTGATGGCGAAATCGATCATGAAGCTAATCGCCTCAATCAAGCCGATATTGCTACCTTTATTCCAGCACGACTTAGTCAAAATGGGCAGGGAGAAGTAGCTTCCAATGGACGTATTTTATGGGGAAATCATACCACCTCCAGTGACCCATTGTGGCGTTTTGTCAATGTGGTGCGCACCCATGCAGCCTTGGAAAAAACGATCATTAACAGTTTCCGCCCTTGGGCGAATGATGAAAACCTTACTGGTCAACATGTTATTGCCATTACCCGCAGCCTCACGCAGTTTCTTGATGATCTGATTGCGCGTGGAGCGCTTTTGGGTGGACGTGTCTGGTTTGACCGCGATTTAAATTCCAACAGTACTTTACAATTGGGAAAATTGCGGGTCGAGTTTGATGCAGAAGAAGTGCCACCTTTAGAAGATTTGAGTTTCGGCAGCCGGCGCAATAGCGCTTATTTTGATCGTTTGGCGCAAGATATTCAAAAGAAAATGACTTATCAATTTGGCGATACGCTTGAAACTTATCGCAAAGCAGCAAGGAGTTAAAGCATGACTTTACGCATTGTACGCGGTTTTACCCTGATTGTTGATGATGATGTGAATCTCCATCTTGATCTTGAGACATTGAAACTGCCCACGTTGGAAGAAATCACCGAAACCTATCAACCAGGGGGCTCTGATATGCAAATTGATGTGAGCGGTCTTGGTGTGAAAGCTTTGAGTTTACAAATGAAAATCCGCAGTCACACACCCGAAATTATCGGTATCTTTGGTGGTCCTCCTGGTCTTCGTCATAAATTTACCGGCAAAAAACATGTGATCTCTGAAGAAGATGGACGCGAGCATGAGCATTCCATTGATGTTACAGGGCGCTTAGTCAAAGTGGATAGTGAAGGCTTAACGGCTGGAAAAGCAACAGGCTATGATTGCGAGATCAAAAATGTTTGGGACTATACGGAATTTTGGGATGGCTCTGTTTTGCACCGCTTTTCTTTTAAACGGGGCGGTTGGCTTGTCCGCAACGGGCAAGAGATCGGTTCTCGCCGCCGCTCTATTCTCAATTTATAGGAATTGATCATGACAAGTTTACAAACCAGCATTGATGTAGAGTTGCAGGTTCCGCTTCTTTATCAGGACAAAGGTGGCAAAGAAACTCTCTGCAAGAAACTGACCTTTTATCGCCCAAACTTCAAGCAAGCACGCCAATTAGCGGTGTTGATTGGACCGCAGTTGGTAGAGCTCGTTCTACCCGCTGTAGAAGAGGATAAAACAACATTGAGCAATGATGTTCTTGTTCTTAAGCTTTGTGAGGCTTTATTTACTCATGAGGCTATGGAAGGAATAGCCGTGCTTTTAGCCGATATGTCTCATGAAACGGTTGAATTGATTAATCGTCTTGATGTTGTTGACACTATGGCAGTGTTTAAGGCTTTTTTTGCTTTTTTTACGCAACGCCAATCCTCTCTGCCGGACAATTTGGAGCAGAGTTAGCCCTTTATTATCATTGGGCGCCTTCAGAAATTAATCAGATGGATTGGCTGGATGTGATTGCCTATCGAGAAGAACTCGCGCGCCTTAAAGCCCAAGAATATGAAAGTCATCAGTTAGGATAAGAGACGATCATGGATGTTTCCCTTGTTGTGCGTTTTGTCAATCATCTGCAAGAGGGGATAGCTTCTGCCAAGCGTGATCTTGCAGCCTTCAGTTCAGAGGTTGCGCATTTCCAAAACAAGACAAGGCAGCACTTTAAAAATTGGTTTGACCCTGAGCATCTTGAGGATGCGACAAAGAATGCTGAAAATGCTTTCAATCATGCCCGTGGGCGCATGGTGGGTGCCATTGCGCAAACAGCAACCTTAATTGCACCCCTCTATAAAGCCATGCAATTTGACCAATCGATGAAAGGCTTGGAAAAGGTTCTGGATGCCCCCCTTGATCGCTTAAAGGAATTGCGCCGTTTTGCGCTTGAAACCTCCACCAAGATTCCGCTAGCGGCGCGTGAAGTTTTGGAACTGATGACCAGTGCCAGCCAAGCAGGAATTGGCGAACAAGATCTAGAAGCTTTTAGCATCTATGCCGCTAAAGCAGCTGTAGCATTTGATATGACGGGAGATCAGATTGGGGAGCGCTTTGCCAAATTGCGCAATGTCTTTAAGCTTAATCAAGCAGGCATTGAAGATCTAGGCGATGCCATCAATCATCTCTCTAACCACATGGCCGCCAAGGCAAGTGAAGTGTCTGATTTTACCAATCGTGCCACCGGTGCGGCAACCATGTTTAAGCTCACTGCCCGTGAAACCGCTGCTTTTGGTACGGCAATGATTTCTGCTGGTATCGTTCCAGAAAGTGCAGCGCGTGGTTTTAATGCGATGAGTGCGCGCATTCAGGCAGGGGGTAAACATATTGAAGATGCTTTTGCCAGTATCGGGCTTTCCCGCGAAAAGTTTATGCAAGATCTGGATAAAGATGCCACAGGTACCTTGGTGCGCTTTTTTAATGTGTTGGGTAAATCCGAACAGGGTATGCGTTCGCTGATTGCCATTGCTGGGCGAGACTTTACCGGTGATTTTGCCAAATTGGTGGGCAATCCCGAATTGTTAGGGCAAGCTTTAGATTATGTGAAAGATCCACAAGTCTTTAAAGGCTCTGTAGAGCAAGAAGCAGACAAACAAGCAACCGGTGCCATGCGGCAATTTGAACTCTTACAAAACCGCATTGTGGCTTTGGGGATTACCATTGGTGAAGTGCTTCTGCCCCCCCTCAACAGTTTGATGGAAAGTGTTGGCAATTTTACCAATGGGCTTATGGCGTGGGCGAATGCCCATCCCACTTTAACAAGCGCCATCATCAAAACCATTGCTGCCCTTATGGCTTTTAATATTGCTCTACGGGTTTTGCGCTTTACCCTCGCTGGAACACGTCTTGGGCTTCTTCAATTGATCACGTCTTTTATCAAGCTTAGAACACTCAGTCGTGGTCTTTCTGCAAGCTGGCGGGGCTTAGCAGCCGCAGGGCGCTCCCTGGGCTTGCTAACCGCGGGTCTTGGGGCAAGTTCACTCCGACTCTTACGCCCCATGACCTTGTTGGTCGGGGCTTTACGGGGGATTGCTGTCTCAGGAAGTGCATTTGCTGCCTCTTTTGGCTCTGTTGGGACAGTGATCGAAGTGGTTGGGGCGGGTATTTCCTCTGTTGTGGGGGGTATTTTTACCCCAATAGGGGCTGTGGTTGCTGCTGTTGTGGCGGTCATACTGGCTGCTGGTTTTGCTTTGTGGAAATATTGGGACCGTTTTTCTTCTTTTATGAAGGGCTTTGCACGGGGGGTAACACGGGCTTGGGGGCAAGCCTTTGAAGCCGTCATGCGCTTTTTTGGTGCTGATACCAGCACCATTACGCGTTGGAAAAATATAATCGCCAATGCTTTTGATCTCTCTCAAGTTTGGCAAAAGTTTAAACAAGAGCTTAGCGCTGTTGGCAGTTGGTTTGGCAACGTGTGGGAGGGCGTTAAACAAAGCTTTTCCAACTTTTGGCAATGGTTGAAGAGTTTTTTTACACAGGAAAAGCTCTCGGAGAGTGCCAAGGCTGGTATGGAACAAGCGGGCGAAGATCTGGCTAATTCGATTGTCGATGGCTTTATGTCGTCTATCTCACAATTGATGGATTATTGTAAATCTTTGCCTAGCCGCATTAAGGGGTGGATTGGTTCCATTGATGTAAGAGAGTTTTTGCCAAGTTTTTTGGGGGGGAAAACAGCCATTCAGCCCATACCACAATTTGCGGGGGCGGGGCATGCAAATTCCCCTTTCACAGAAGAAAAAGGCAAAGATCACTCCACCATCACACACAATCAAAATGTCACAGTGCATGTCAATGGTGCCCGTGATCCTGTGGCCACTGGTCGTGCGGTTGCCCACGCCATTCAACGGGCACGCGCTAATGCTCTGCATGGCGGGACAGAATGAGGGGAGGGAGCCTATGAGAGATCCTTTGATGATGTTAGGACCGCATCAATTTTATGTGGACTGGCTGAATTT
>NZ_JBHIMP010000150.1:0-1087 GCF_042194175.1 Bartonella sp. MR168JLCBS
TAATTTTGGTATAATCAAACATTTCTAAACGGTTTTGATATTAGCTATCATTAACGGTTTTTATTTCGGCATGAAATGCCAAGACGTAACAAAGTACTTTGGAATGCAAGTGCAATCTTTTCTTCTTTAAGTGATCGCGTCATGATTTCAAATTGAAAAAGCAAATCATTGGGGGCGATAGCTCTGTTGTTTCTTTTTGTAAAATCCGCTTCTTGTAAGAGTTCCAAAGCCTTTTGAGTAGGTTAATTGATTCATACCCGAAGCATCCATTTTGGAAATACGCCAATTTCCATCCATGACTTCAGGAAAAACCGGATAAAGATAGGGTGCTAAAAGTACCTTTTCTTCTTTGGTTGCTGGTTTACCAACAGATGAAAGAATAGATCTATCTTAATAACCTTCTGTTGGTATAGATAGTTATTGAAAAGATGATGATTAACCCATTCAAAATCGAACAGTATCGATAACACTCTTCTTTACTCTTTGATCTTTAATAAAGCGTGGGAGGCGTATTAAAAACAAATCTGATAAGATCAGCGGGGGATCTTTTGAAAAATTTTCTTTAATAATACGTCATTCGCGAACAGCAGGAAAATTGTAGGAGTTTCGCCAAAAATTTGGATTTGTTTTAAATAAAGACATCACTCATGCTCTTTTTGAAAGATTCAAAACGTGCCGTATCATTTCTAAAATATTCAATTTGAATGATATAAAAATTATTTAATTCTTATTAACAAGAAGATTGGGACCTTAGTAGTGAGGATTACATTTATAGACAGTACATTCACTCCAATCAACATGCTCAATAATATAGGGACCTCTTCCTGGGATTTTATTTAAACCGTTTTTTTCAAAATCATCAACATTAATGCCTGTTTTGGTAATATGTGCATTACTTTTGCCAAAAGAAGTGGAAATTCGCAATCTTTTGAATTTAGAAAGTGTATTTAGTATTATAATTTCCAATTTCTTCGACAGATTCTATACGTTTCATATAGCGATCAAAAGGAGATATTCCTTTATCTTTTAGTAGATTTATTGTGAATAAAAAGTTTTCAACTGTGATAGGCTTTCCATCTGAAAATCA
>NZ_JBHIMP010000151.1:0-1083 GCF_042194175.1 Bartonella sp. MR168JLCBS
TAAAAATTCCGTTAATCAGTATATTGCGGATTTTGAAAAACTCTTACGCGATGTATCCCGTAGTTCTGGTTCTTCCAACTCAGTTCGAAAATATCTGATATCGGATACTGGAAAGGTCTACACTCTGCTTGCTCATGCAAGTGGCCGTATCAAATAGCTAATAAAAAAAGTGGAAAAAGATTTTTTTCCACTTTTTCTTTTTCCAGTGGTATTCACCGCTCATCATAAAACGCGCTGGTCATAAATGTAGTATTGTGCACCAAAGGTTTAGGCGGGACGATTGACTTTCGGTTTTACAGATATTCTAAGCAATAACCCTAATTAAAATAGCGTGATCAATTATCAAACAGCATAAGCATGGCATTTCAAGAGGATGAGCATAACTTCCTCTACTTTCCGCGCCATTCCCCTTCACACTACTTCACTTCTCGTATACAGACTATATAACAACTAACTTCATGTATAAAATGCTTACGCACAGATTTTCTAGCTAAATCTTTGTTAATTGAAATATCCATATTTGCTTACATCAGCATGGCTGATTTCATCAATGTACAAAATTCCATTTTTTCAGCCTATTACAATACAAAATTGAACACAGCTCCATCTAAAGAAATTATTTTCATCCTTTATTCAATAGTAAACAAAACGACTTCCATTATTCGGCTTTCCAGGCTCCGTTAGAGAGGATACGAATATTTTAAAACTTGCAAATATTATTTTATAAGTCCTATACTCACTTATAGAAATGTAAAGAGAGCATATGTTTATGGAAATCAGGTTAAATGAATAAGTGACTTTCTTCTGTTCTTTCCTTTCTTGCCAGCATTGCAAAAAATAACTCCTTGGTCAGATAATGTGTAGTAATATTTTACCTGTTTTTAAAAACTGACTAAATTCAGTAAATTTTTGCTAAGAAGAAAAAAAGAATAATCTTGCTGATGTCAATGAAATTGTTAATTAGCGCAAATGAAAAGAATCATCAAACATCTGGTCAACGTTGTCATAAGATAATACCCTACCAAAAATATTCTAGCTCGTATTATGCCTCACAAATATTAACAGGAATTGACTTTAAGATGG
>NZ_JBHIMP010000152.1:0-1080 GCF_042194175.1 Bartonella sp. MR168JLCBS
TCAATATCATGATAATATGAAATAATCTCTTCTAGTGTCTTAAAAGATTTTGTTAATGGATTGATAACAAAGCCATATTCTTTTAGCTTTTTCATCATCTCCATTTGGCTTGCTGCAAATGTTTCACTCACTTCACCACATGCATAAGCAAAAAAATGAAGCTTTCTGCTTGCAGTTATCCGTGGATCAAGCTGACGTAAAGAACCAGCTGCTGCATTTCTAGGATTAGCAAAAACGAATTTGCCCTTTTCTTGTTGGCTCATATTAAGGACTTGGAAATTCTCCCGTCGCATATAAACTTCACCGCGAACCTCAATAATATCAGGAAATTCACCTCGCAAAACTTTTGGAATATCAGAAATTGTTCGTGCATTCGCAGTGACATTTTCACCTATATATCCATCACCACGGGTTGCAGCACATACAAGCCTTCCTTTTTCATAACGCAAAGACAAAGATAAACCATCGATCTTCGGCTCAGCTGTCATTTCCAATATTTGTGTTGCTGGAAGCCGTAGAAAACGACGAATACGTACAATAAATTCACAGATATCTTCAGAGCTAAATGCATTATCAAGTGAAAGCATTGCCTGGGCATGAACAGATTTTTCAAATTTTTCAGAAACCGGCGCTCCAATTTTATGTGAGGGAGAATCTGAACGAATAAGCTCGGGAAAGAGAGCTTCAATTTCTGCATTACGCCGGCGAAGAGCATCATACTCTGCATCAGAAATTTCAGGTTGGTCATCACGATTATAAAGTACATCATGACGTGCAATCTCTTTTGCCAACCACTCTAGCTCACTTTCTGCTTTAAGAGCAGTTAAGTTTTTAATTTCATCCTTGTTCATAAAATCTATTTCAAATTATGGTCTATGGCCATAAGAATTTCAACTCTTTGTTATGAACAGAATCCAAATGAACACATGCTCGCCGCTGATATAATTGATTAAGCAATATTTTATCATTTATCAATTATGTCTACGCGAGAAGCTTTTGAGCAGCTGCACGCGCTTCTTCAGTAATCCGTTCTCCTGCTAACATGCGTGCAATCTCCTCTGCACGCTCATGCTCTTCCAT
>NZ_JBHIMP010000153.1:0-1077 GCF_042194175.1 Bartonella sp. MR168JLCBS
CTTTCTTTTTTCTTGTTGTGTAATCGTGTGATGTGTCCGCCAGTGTGTTTACTGATGGGAGCTAGTTTTTCTTCCGTTGAAATTAAGTCAAACAATTCCAGATTATCGAGCATCCCCACAGCAGAAAGGACTGTTAAATCCCCATTTTGTATGGTAAAAATCCCTTTTTCATTGGTGTTGATAGCTGCAGTAAAGAGCCCTTCTTGCTCTTTGGTAAGAATGATATTTTCTTTTTTGCCGGAGGGAAAGGTTATTTCGACTGGTTCTGGGTGATCTTTGAGCGTTTGGCGGCGAATCATTAAACGATGATGGTCACTAGTGGTGCTTAACTTTTCCTCTTCAAGTTCTGGTTCTTTCATAAGCCAATGGGAAATTCGCCGATAAAGAGCTGCATATGGTCCTCCACCCTCAAAACTTCGTGCCCAAAGCCAACTTTCGTCGGAAAGCAACATGCCTACACGCCCTTTACCAAAATGGGAGAGAAGTAAAAGTGGTTGTTCATCAGCTCCTTTCATGAGGGCAATGCCTTTGTTTATGTTTTGAATGGCAATTTGTCGTAGCCATTGCCCCCATTGAGAGGCTGGATAGGTAGGTGTTGCGAGACCTCTTGTGACAGGATGACGTTTACCTTCTTTGGTTAATGTAGGACGAAAAGGCTTTTGAATAATAACACCATTGGGCAATGCGGGCAGGACGCTTATTAAAGGTGTCTTCGCAAGCGAGTTTTTTTGGGTAAATTCAGGCCCTGTTATTATCAGCAATGCACCACCCTTTTGTACATATTGGGCGATATAATCATAATAGATTAATGGAAGAACCGCAGAATGTTGGTAGCCGTCCAGGATAATCAGATCAAAATTATTAATCTCTTCAACAAAGAGCTTTGTTGTAGGGAATACCACAAGTGACAATTGGCTTAATGGCGTATTGTCTGCTTTGTTGGGAGGACGCAAAATCGTAAAATGAACGAGATCAATATTGGAGTCACCTTTCAAAAGATCACGCCATGTTCGTTCACCATTGTAAGGCGCACCTGAAATAAGAAGGACACGCAAATTTTCTCTGATTCCTTCAATC
>NZ_JBHIMP010000154.1:0-251 GCF_042194175.1 Bartonella sp. MR168JLCBS
TTAGTAGTGGGGAATCTGTAAACAATGCTTAATAGAAAGAAACAAGCTTGTCATTTAATCTCTTTATTCATAATCAGCAAAGTTATCAATTTATTAAGCGTCAAATAATTTTTCTAAATTTAAAACTTAATAACATCTTTGAGAAAAATAAATACCAAATTAAGAAATTTAATCACACGTATAAATTATGCCAATAAACAGCTAGAAAGATTAGGTGTCGAAGAGACAAACCCATTTATACTATCTAAGCT
>NZ_JBHIMP010000154.1:373-1075 GCF_042194175.1 Bartonella sp. MR168JLCBS
GATTATCACACTTACTATGAGCATTTAATGCACTCCCTAAAAAACCAAAACAAGAGAAGCATTTGAAATAACAATTTCAAGAGATTTTTTCTAAAAAATGTGTAAGGCTGTTTTATATTTAAAAAAAATCAATATGTTGCTAACAATTGCCAAACAGAAGAGATTTTAAATTGCATGAAATGCGTTTTTTTCTTCTCTGTGTTAGAGGAGAGTTCCAGATAAAATGAAGGAGGCAACAGAAAAATAGATTACAATCCCCATGACATCAACTAAAGTTGCGACAAGGGGCGCTGAAGCACTTGCTGGATCAAATCCCAAACGTTTAAGAATAAAAGGAAGCATAGAGCCGGATAATGAACCGAATGTAACGATCCCGACCAAAGCAGTACCTACCGTTGTGGAAACAGCAATCCAATGTTTTCCATAATCATAGATACCCAGTTGTTGCCAGAAAACAATGCGCATAATTCCAATGATTCCGAGTAAGAAACCAAGAGACAGCCCTGTTGGAATTTCACGGATGATAACTTTCCACCAGTCTTTAAGCGTGAGTTCACGTAAAGCTAATGCACGAATAATAAGAGATGTAGCCTGTGAGCCAGAATTTCCTCCTGAACTCATAATGAGAGGAATGAAAAGTGTAAGGATAATAGCTTTCTCAAGTTCTGCTTCGAAATATTGCATAGCGCTGGCTGTCAACAT
>NZ_JBHIMP010000155.1:0-249 GCF_042194175.1 Bartonella sp. MR168JLCBS
TTTGGTAATCAAGAGGTTATTGTCACAGGTGTAGAAGACCAGAAGACGATAGAAGCCTTAAAACAATTTCAAAAAATGTTTGGTCTTCCCATAACGGGTAAAATCAATCATGCAGTTTTGATAAAAATGCATGAAGTTGGTTTGTTGAATTGAAGGTCATCACCTATCTTATAAAGTAAATACTGAAAGCATGTGAATAATTATGCTACTCTGTCTGATAGTTTTTCTCATAAATTTATCAAAGACACA
>NZ_JBHIMP010000155.1:259-1074 GCF_042194175.1 Bartonella sp. MR168JLCBS
TCTCACATACAACTCATAGTGTATCCCAAATTTTTTCCTTAGCCCTACAACAAAAATATTCCAAAACTCCTATGTCTTTTTTGCAATTGCCGACTGCGCTGCTGCTAAGCGCGCAATTGGCACCCGAAAAGGAGAACAGGAAACATAATCTAAGTCATTTTCTTCACACAAAGCGATAGAAGCAGGATCGCCTCCATGTTCACCACAAATTCCTAGTTTAATTTTTGCACGTTGCGAACGTCCGCGCTGTACAGCAATAGAAATAAGTTCCCCTACTCCATCACGGTCTATAGATACGAAAGGATCTTGTTCTAAAAGTCCTTTTTGAAAATACGTTTCTAAAAAAGGAGCGGCATCATCGCGCGAAATTCCAAAAGTGGTTTGCGTCAGATCGTTTGTCCCAAATGAAAAAAATTCTGCAGTTTTCGCAATTTCATCTGCTCGAAGAGCTGCTCTTGGAAGCTCAATCATCGTCCCAACCATGTACTGAATAGTGCTTCCCTTTTCCTTCATTACCTCACAAGCAACCTGGTCAATATGTGCTTTCACAAAATCGAGTTCAGATTTAAGTGCAACAAGTGGTACCATAATTTCAAGCATGACAGGAGATCCAGATTTTTGAGCCGCTTCTGCTGCTGCTTCAAAAATTGCCCGTGCCTGCATTTCCACAATTTCTGGATAAGTAATAGCCAAACGGCATCCCCGTAACCCAAGCATAGGGTTAAATTCGTGCAACTGCTGTGCACGTTCAGCAAGCACTTCAGGAGAAACTCCAATAATTGCTGCAACATCAAGAATTTCTGCATCCGTTTTTG
>NZ_JBHIMP010000156.1:0-1073 GCF_042194175.1 Bartonella sp. MR168JLCBS
GCGGGATTAAGATTACCATTTATTCCTTTGACCGCTAATCGCGTAACAGGTATCGTTTCACGGGGTGGCTCGATTATGGCGAAATGGTGTCTGCATCATCATAAAGAAAGTTTTCTCTATGAACATTTTAATGAAATTTGTGATATTGCACGCACGTATGATATCTCTCTTTCATTAGGAGATGGGTTGCGCCCTGGCTCTATTGCTGATGCAAATGATGAAGCCCAATTCGCCGAACTTAAGACTTTAGGAGAATTAACAAAAATTGCCTGGGCAAAAGATGTACAGGTGATGATTGAAGGGCCTGGCCATATCCCAATGCATAAAATTAAAGAAAATATGGAGCAGCAATTAGATCTCTGTCATGAAGCACCTTTTTATACTTTAGGACCTCTTACAACTGATATCGCTCCTGGTTATGACCATATTACATCAGCAATTGGTGCCGCTATGATTGGGTGGTTTGGAACAGCCATGTTGTGTTATGTAACACCTAAAGAGCACCTAGGGCTTCCCGATAAAAATGACGTAAAAACTGGTGTGATCACTTATAAAATTGCTGCCCATGCTGCCGATCTTGCCAAAGGTTTGCCCAGAGCACAATTACGCGATAATGCTCTTTCACGTGCACGATTTGACTTTAGATGGCATGACCAATTCAACCTTTCTCTTGATCCAGAAACAGCCTGCGCTTTTCATGATGAAACAATGCCCAAAGAAGCTCATAAATTGATGCATTTTTGTTCTATGTGTGGGCCAAAATTCTGTTCCATGCGTATTTCCCATGATATTCGCGAGGCAGCAGCAATAAACAAACCAAAAGGTGATGGTATAGGTTGCCATCACCGAGAAATATCAAAAGAATGGTGACCTTTATAGAGAAGTTACTTTTCCTCAAAAAAAAGAAAGTAAACAGTTGAAGAACATTCTTATCAAAGGTGCAGGTGTAGGTGGTTTAACAGTTGCTTATATGTTACAACAAAAAGGGGCTTCTGTTACAGTATCCGCACCTTTGTGTTCCCCTATAGGAACAGCCAGTTGGTATGCGGGAGGGATGTTAGCGCCTTACTGTG